>JAULVH010000069.1:0-4084 GCA_032111105.1 Burkholderiaceae bacterium
AGCCTGTTCAAATGTCACGGATACACCGCGATCGTCTACGATCGTGATATTTTCTGCGAACACGGGAGAGAAAAAAGCCAGCAATAAAAAGCTATTACGTAAAAACGACCACACGAAAATCAGTATTCTCATTTCAACCTCAAAGGCAAACCTGCCACCATGAGCGTTACACGTTCGCAAACTCGGGCCAGATGTTGGTTCAATCGCCCCTGATTATCTACAAAGCTACGCACACCTACACCCATAGGAATAACGCCTAAACCAATTTCATTACTAACGAACACCACCGGTCCATGTGCCTGCTCTATCGCTAGTGACAATGCTTCTACGGACGCCACTACCTCATCTTCGCTCACCGCATCTTCCATCTTTACAGGCATCAAAAGATTGGTAAGCCAAAGCGTAAGACAATCAACAACAATGAGCGTTTTTTCTGTGCTGTGCAGCTTTATGGCTGAGACTATGTTGACAGGCTCTTCTACGGTAAGCATGTTGGGTAAACGAAGGGCACGATCTGACTGATGGCGAATAATACGGTCGCGCATCTCCTCGTCCCACGCACACGCAGTGGCAATCATCACAGCTCGATGAGTATCATCTACTAGCCACTGGCTACTTAACCATTCTGCCCGATTAGATTTGCCGCTACGTTGACCACCTACTATAAGTTCACTACGTGCGATCTCATCCATGCTTTTCCATCCAATTGATCACAATATGGTGCATCGCCTCAAGAAAAATTTTGCACGCAGCGAGCCGTACTGAGTTAAGTACGGCTCGTCCCTTATTATTTTTTGGGGGCCCAAACCAAGCCTATATAAAAAGTACGGCCAGGGGTTGCATACCCATTGGCAAAGGCATAGTTTGTGTCAGCTAAATTATTAATGCGTGCCAGTACACGCCAATCGCGGTCTATAGGTCGGCTAGCAGAAAGATTTATTAGGCTATAGGGATCCAAACTGACGGTATTACTGGCGTTATCAAAACGCTTGCCAACATACTGCAGCTGAGCACCCATATGCCACTCACCTACCGGCATGTCTGCACTCAGAGAAGATTGTTGTCGAGCGCGTCTGGCTAAATAAGTATTCGTCTCAACATTAGTAGGGTCCATCAGATCAACCGACGCTAGTAAATTAATATTGCCCACTTGCGTCCCGCTAGTTAGCGTAGTTCCAGTTATGCGAGCGTGACCCGTATTGCCATAACATCCGGCAAAGGCCCCAACACCATTAATGCAACTGCCTGCGCCGCCCACGTAGTTAATGAGATTTTCTATATCGTTCTGATAAACCACGACGCTTGCGCGGTTCACGCCAGATAGCCAGTGCAGACCCAGCTCGTTATTTTTTGACGTTTCTGGCTTCAAGTCAGATGAGCCGTAGATACTAAATCGTTGATATAACGTGGGAACTTTGAACGCCGTACCCGATGATGCCGTGGCTCTTAACGTTGGTGTAATCGCATAGCCGTAAGCAATAGAGCCAACGGATTTACCACCGAATTCGCTATCTTGATCACGACGAGCATTTGCCTGTAACGAATGGTCTCCAAGCTGAACACCGTAACCCAGAGCCACAGCATCCTGGCTTCGGGTAGTGTTAGTTTTTGGCGCAGTGTCAGAGTTCTGCATCTCGTCTTCACGACGTTCCAGGTCAGCCGCTAACCGACCCGATCCAAGCTTAAATTCATTTCGAAACAAATAGGTATTCGTATGAGTCTCGGTAACATAGACCGAAGGAGAAGATTCGTAGCGATCAGTCGCTCGTGTAATGCCTAAACGCGTATTCCAATTATCTTTCCACTGCGAGTTCCAATTTAATCCTAACGTCTGCAAGTGGTGCTTAGCAACGTCGTTAATTGGCGCTACTGTTCCAAAGCCATCAAATTGTGACTTCAGTTGATTATCAAGCAGCGTTAATTCTAGTTTTTGATCTGCTTGCACTTTCCAACCAAAACGACCCGAGAAAGACCGGCTGTGGTAACCATCACGATCTGAATTAGTCCCTGCGGGGATAGCATTAAAACCCTTACTACCCGTGTCAGCTAAACCAATCGCGTAATCCACCTCACCATTTGATCCAGACAGAGAAATACCAGTGTCGTAGGTGTTGTAGCTGCCCGCACCTAGAGTGATTGAAGGATGAAATCCTTGCTCACCACGACGGGTAAAAATTTGTACCACTCCCGCTACCGCATCGGAGCCATAAATAGCTGCCGCCGGGCCACGCAGGACTTCTATGCGGTCAACCTGAGATAAAGGAATCGCCTCCCATGTAGCACCTCCGGTTGATTGTGAATCAATTCTCACACCGTCAATAAATACTGCGGTAAAACGACTTTCAGCCCCACGAATAAATACGCCCGTTGTAGAAGTAGGGCCACCCGTCTGATTGATCATAATTCCGGGTATGCGCGACAAAAATTCGGATACCGACGCTGCGCCGCTACGCTCAATGTCAGTTCTGTCTGAGACGCTGACATCAGCTAATACGCTAGCAAGGGGAATTTCGGAACGTGTAGCAGTAACAATTACAGGGGGTAAATTTGAGTTCTGCTGAGCTAGCGAAGATGAAGCAATAGCGAACGCAGACGCACAGAGCACCCAGCGAGTGCACGGTTTAGGGGTTTTCATAATTGAATTTTTGACTAATCATCCTCACCGCCTTCCCCGACGGTGCACGGACTAACGGCTCGCCTGTTAGAGCGAGCCACCTCGTTAGCCGGTATCCGGGCTGGCGGAGACTACCTCTGTCGCCTTCCCAGATCCTTGTTCAAGGAACCCAGTGGCTAATTGACAGAAGCGAAGATGTGATCTTGTCCGCTTACCGTTGCGGGGACAGCGTAGGCTAAGTCATCTATGACAGTTGACCTTACTACTTCCCGTTTAACTGCAAAGTGTGAACCACCCTGCGAGCACTAACGCCGCAATTGTAAACGAGAATACTTTGACTTAAATTAATTTAAAGTTGGCGCAATAGCAAATGAGCCATGTACGACCCTTATGCGGATAAAAATAAATCCAACATAACGGAACCGCTCAGTGCAACAGACGAAATAAAAGCACCTGAACAGGTGCCCTTGGCGGAAGCGGTGAGATTCGAACTCACGGAAGGCGCAAACCTTCGCCGGTTTTCAAGACCGGTGCCTTAAACCACTCGGCCACGCTTCCTTGGGTATTGCGAGCTGCACATTATACTCAATCGGGCAGGAAGATCTGCTGCAAATCATTTAAAAAACGCCTTCCGAGGCTAGTAGGTGCGATTTTTAGATGATCTCGGTACAGCAAACCCTTGGCTTCGGCCTGATTTAGCGCGGTTTCTATGGTTTGCAGAGGTAGTCCGGTTCTCTCGCCAAACTGCCTGACTTCAAAGCCATCGGTGAGTCTGAGGGCATTAATCATGAATTCAAAGCCCAAATCCTCGCGACTGATTTCATTTTCTTCAAACACGGCATTCCCGCTCATGGCGTGCTGCATATAGCCTGCAGGCTGTTTATGCCGGGCTTGCCGAATTATGCGATGCGGAAAAGAGAGTTTCGAATGTGCCCCGGCACCTATGCCTAAGTAATCACCAAACTCCCAATAATTTAGATTGTGTCTGGCGCGTCGGCCATCACGCGCATAAGCCGAAATTTCATAGTTTTGAAAACCTGAGGTGGCTGTTTTTTCTATCAGCATCTGCTGCATGGCCGCGCTCGCATCATCATCAGGCAGCTCGGGTGGGTATTTGGCAAAGACGGTGTTGGCTTCCATCGTCAGGTGATACAACGACAGATGGGTGGGATCAAACGCTAAGGCAGCATTCAAATCATGTTCTGATTGCGCGATGGTTTGCCCTGGCAAGCCGTACATGAGATCAAGATTGATGTTTTCAAAACTAGTTTTTGCAATATCCACTGCGCGACGTGCTTCATCGGCATCGTGAATTCTGCCTAATGCTTTTAAGTGGCTATCATTAAAACTCTGTATACCGATGGAGAGTCGGTTAATACCACTGGCAGCAAACTGTCGAAATTTTTCTGCTTCAAACGTACCCGGGTTGGCTTCCATGGTAATTTCTGCATTCGGCTCTAGCGGCAGCAA
>JAULVH010000070.1:0-1072 GCA_032111105.1 Burkholderiaceae bacterium
GCGTTTCCGCTGCTGGCAGGCATGACAGCGCACTCCGACCCTATGACAGCGTTTAAAGATGCCGACGTCGCCTTGCTGGTGGGTGCTCGTCCACGTGGCCCCGGCATGGAACGTAAAGATCTGCTGGAAGCCAATGCGCAAATCTTTACCGTTCAAGGTAAAGCCCTAGATGCGGTGGCATCGCGTAAAGTAAAAGTTCTGGTGGTTGGTAACCCAGCTAACACCAATGCCTATATCGCTATGAAATCTGCGCCCAGTTTGCCGGCTAAAAATTTCACCGCCATGTTGAGACTGGATCACAACCGCGCGCTGTCGCAAATCGCAGCAAAAACTGGCAAGCCAGTTGCAGCCATCGAAAAACTCTGCGTCTGGGGTAATCACTCGCCCACTATGTACGCCGATTACCGCTTTGCTACGATAGATGGTCACTCAGTCAAAACCACTATCAATGATGAAGCATGGAATAAAGATGTGTTTTTGCCGACCGTAGGCAAGCGCGGTGGCGCCATTATCGAAGCACGCGGACTCTCGTCTGCTGCCTCAGCCGCGAACGCAGCGATTGATCATGTTCGCGACTGGGTACTCGGTACTCACGGCAAATGGACCACCATGGGCATACCTTCCGATGGTTCGTACGGCATTCCTAAAGACGTGATGTTTGGTTTTCCAGTCACTACTGAAAACGGTGAATACACGATAGTTCAAGGGTTGGAGATTGACGCATTCTCACAAGAGCGCATCAACCTTACTCTGAAAGAACTCACTGAAGAAAAAGACGGCGTTAAGCACTTGCTGCCTTAATCAACTACGCGTGAGGGGGCGGAAGCCCTCTCACGATCAAATAACCTGCAGTACTGGCCAACTCTTTGCTCATGCACGCCTCCGAGGTTTTGTTTCAGGGGACACACCAGCCGGTTGCTATTCCGGTCTGTGATCATTACGCAGGTTCAGAAAAACTGATGCGCAAATCGCTTGCACTTCAATTACAACTGGGCCCGGTATTTGATATCACCTTCGACTGCGAAGATGGTGCTGCCGCCGGCAATGAAGCGGCGCACGCAAAACTCGTCGG
>JAULVH010000070.1:1082-3081 GCA_032111105.1 Burkholderiaceae bacterium
GTCGGTGATTTGTTATCCAGCTCAGAAAATCACTACAACCGCATAGGCACGCGCGTACACGAGGCCGACAGTCCCTACTTTGAACAAGATGTCGCTACCATCTGCGCGCTTGCCGCAGATAAACTGGCCTACATCGTTATTCCCAAGGTGGAAACTCTTCATCAGTTGCAATCGGCTGTGCAAACAATCAAGCAGCACGCAACAGCTGCGGGCCGCCCTGCACTGCCAATTCATGTGCTGATCGAAACTCACAACGCACTGCGTCACGTGTGGGACATCGCCGGCATGGCCGAGATAGAGTGCCTTTCATTTGGAATTATGGATTTTGTGTCGTCGCACTTTGGTGCAGTGCCAGGTGATGCCATGCGTAGTCCTGGCCAATTTACTCACCCGCTCATCACGCGCGCCAAAGTAGAAATATCTGCGGCTTGTCACACACATGGCAAAGTTGCGTCGCATAATGTGTGTACCGAAATTAAAGATTTATCGGTGGTGGCTAATGATGCTAACTTGGCTAGTCGGCAGTTTGGATACCAGCGTATGTGGAGCATCCATCCTGATCAGATCCCATGGATACTGGCAGCGTTTGCACCAGAAGCTCATGAGGTAGACGATGCGGCAGCGATTTTGCACGCCGCGCAGGCTAACAATTGGGGCCCCATACAACACCAGGGCAAACTGCATGACCGGGCCAGTTATCGCTACTATTGGACGGTGTTACAACGAGCAAAACAAACAGGGCAAACTCTGCCAGCAAAGGCAGATGCATTGCTTTAGCTGACTAATTAAACGAGGAGGCAGTATGCGATACCGATTTTTTATTTTCATCGTAACTGCCTCATTGCTCAGTGGGCTAGCCATGGCGGGACAGACCGACATGCTCTGCGAATACGGGCAACCGATGTCCATTGCAGGTGATCACAAAAAAGATAATGTGATCGAAATGATTTGGCAGGGGTACATATACCGCATGGAACGCGTACCAACGTCAACAGGAGTACATCGCTTCGAGCATGCTCAAAGCGGCTTAGTCTGGATCAGCATACCTACTAAGGCCATGCTGCTAGATCGTATGCAGGGCACGCCCGTCGTAAGCGATTGTGTAACGCCAGGCAGGCCAAAAAGATGATGCTGGTGATAACTACACCAGCCAGATAATGATGGACTGCAAAGTCTGCTAAGAATTTAGATTAAAAATAAGGAGAGCACATGTCGCACAACACGCTTAAAACGCTCAAAGAATTCAAAATTTCCGGAACCAAAAAAGGCAAATTTTATTCATTGCCTGCACTGAAAAAATCAACCGGAATTGATATTGATCGTCTACCGGTATCCATCCGTATCGTGCTTGAATCGGTATTGCGTAACTGTGACGGCAAAAAGGTAACTGAAGCTCATGTGCGCCAGCTCGCTGGCTGGAAACCAAATGCTGCACGAACCGATGAAATCCCGTTTGTTGTTGCACGCGTTGTTCTGCAGGATTTTACCGGTGTACCTCTTTTGGCTGACCTTGCTGCCATGCGTGGCGTGGCGTCCAAAATGGGAAAAAATCCCAAAAATATCGAGCCACTCGTTCCTGTTGATTTAGTAGTTGACCACTCCGTGCAGATTGATCACTTCCGTGAAAAAAATGCACTCGATCTGAACATGAAGCTGGAATTTTCACGCAATAACGAGCGCTACCAGTTCATGAAATGGGGCATGCAAGCATTTGACACCTTTGGTGTCGTGCCTCCTGGCTTTGGCATTGTTCACCAAGTCAATCTTGAATACTTAGCACGCGGCGTGCACCATCGTGAAGGTGTTTACTACCCTGATACCTTGGTCGGCACCGACTCACACACAACCATGATCAACGGCCTCGGCGTCGTCGGCTGGGGTGTCGGCGGCATCGAAGCCGAAGCGGGAATGCTCGGCCAGCCTGTGTATTTCCTGACGCCCGAGGTGGTGGGTGTGAACCTCTCAGGCCGCCTGCGCGAGGGCGTCACAGCGACCGACC
>JAULVH010000071.1:0-7709 GCA_032111105.1 Burkholderiaceae bacterium
GTGCGTCTGGTCTGTGCGGCCCTAGCAGGCGACCCAGAATTTGGGGAGCAACACCGACAACAATACCGACACCAATGAATAACAATACCGGCAGGTAGTTTTCGAGGTTCACAATATTCGCAGTAGAAAACTCGAGCGAGTAATCGCTCTACATGGAGCCAAAAAGACAACTCTGTCGTCTCGGCAAAAAGCCAGCAAAAGGCAACCTTCTGCTGGCCTGCTGAATTACATTTTTAACTTGGTGCCGACGGCGAGACTCGAACTCGCACAGCTTACGCCACTACCCCCTCAAGATAGCGTGTCTACCAATTCCACCACGTCGGCAAAAGCACGCCATTTTAACCTGCTTTGAGAGACCAATTCAACGCAACTTAGACCGTAACTAAATAGGCCTAAAAAATCGAAGAAATCTTACTGGCTTTCTTCGCGCTGCAAACCTGCAAGTCATTGATTTAATGAACCAACCTAATCAAACCGAGCCCAAAACATTAGGCTAGCCGACTAGACAACGGGAACCCAAAAATTATTTTGGTATCTCGCCTGATTGGCCTGAGGCAGGGGCCGCCGGTTGTGACTGGCCAGTCGCGCCTTGCGATTTAGCCGGTGCAGCGGGGGTTGCGGGCAACTGATCCATGACACCCGCACCTCCAGAGGCTATAGGACGACTACTGAGAAAGCTCAAGGCCAGTGTGGCTGCAAAAAACACAGCGGCTGCAATACCCGTTGATCTGGAAAGAAAATTGGACGATCCCGTGGCACCAAAAAGGCTGCCTGAGGCGCCTGAGCCAAATGCAGCACCCATATCAGCACCCTTACCATGCTGCAGAAGCACCAAGCCAATAATGACCAGCGCAGTAACCACCTGCACAACAATAACGATAGCAAGCAAAGTATTCATGATGGTATTTCCGTCGTTCTATTAAATTAGTTCTATTGAATTAGTTCAAGAAATTTTCGTTACAGCCGCTGTAGTTTCTTACACACACCTAATACGCGTAGTGCAAAAATCGGCTTAACTTCAAAAAAATTTCATCAATTGTTATGTTCGATTATTTTCGAATTCATCAGGCAGCGGATGCAATCGCCAAAAAATCAGATGCCTTTAATGATGCGCCGCCTATCAGTCCGCCGTCGATATCCGACATCGCGAGTAATTCCTTGGCATTATCAGGCTTCATACTACCGCCATATAGTATGCGTATCGTATTCGCAGCATGCGTATCAACTCGAGCTAGCGCTGCGCGTATAACCGCATGAACTTGTTGCGCCATATCGGGTGTTGCCGTTTTGCCTGTACCTATAGCCCATACAGGCTCATAAGCAATCACGATTTCAGATAAACGTGATGACACCGCTGACAGCACCGGTTGAAGCTGACGAATCACCACCGTATCCGTCTGCCCTTGTTCACGCTCTTGTAGTGTCTCGCCCACGCACACTATAGGAATAATGTTTGATTTCAAAGCGTGTGCAGCCTTGGTCGCTACCAATTCATCGCTCTCATTATGATAAGAGCGACGCTCGGAATGACCAACAATCACATAATGACAGGCAAAATCTTTCATCATACCTGCCGAAATTTCGCCTGTGTACGCACCGCTATCATGCTCAGAAACGTCTTGCGCACCCCACGCGATAGCCGAGCCTGTAAGAGCCGCCTGCGTTTGTGCAAGATAAACAGCCGGCACACACACAGCAAGCTCACAACCCACCGAGCCGTCCGCGCGCAGACCTTCCAGCAACGTCGCATTCGCTGCGAGATTGCCGTTCATTTTCCAGTTACCTGCAATTAGTTTCTTACGCATAGCGATTAACTAGTAGCGATTAAGCGATTTAAAAATTGACTGAGAAAAATTTGACTGAGCGTTACACCACTTGCAGCATGATCTTGCCGACATGCGTGCTCGTTTCCATCAATGAGTGCGCTTGTGCCGCCTGATCAAGACTAAACGTCTTGAAGATCACCGGCTTGATCTTTCCTGCTTCCAGCAATGGCCAAATCCGTTGTTGCAACTGCTGAGCGATATCTTGCTTAAACGATATAGGACGCGGACGCAAAGTCGATCCGGTAATTACCAAACGGCGACGCAAGACCTCACCAAAATTTATGCTGCCACTCGCACCACCCAACAACGCAATGATGACGATACGACCATCGTCAGCCAAACAATTGATTTCACGATTAACGTAATCACCCGCCACCATATCAATAATGACGTTTGCGCCTTTACCATCAGTGAGTGATTTCACTATTTCAGAAAAATCTTCAGTACGATAGTTAATACCACGCTCAGCGCCTAAACTTTCGCAAGCACGACATTTATCATCGGTACCTGCCGTTGCAAACACACGATGTCCTAACGCCGTCGCGATTTGAATCGCCGTCACACCAATGCCCGACGTTCCGCCCTGCACTAGCAAAGTTTCACCTTCAGCTAAACGCGCACGACCAAAAATATTGCTATAGACCGTAAAAAAAGTTTCAGGAAGCGAGGCTGCTTCTATGGCAGAAAAACCTTTAGGCACTGGTAAACACTGAACGACCGGCGCGGCACAGTACTCGGCATAACCACCGCCTTGTACCAGTGCGCACACCATGTCGCCGCGTTTAAAGCTGCTCCCTGCTAAGTCGCCGTCAACGATTTCACCAGCCACTTCTAAGCCCGGAATATCCGATGCGCCAGGCGGTACCGGATAGTTACCGGTGCGCTGCAGAACATCAGGACGGTTCACACCAGCGGCATGCACCTTGATCAGTACCTCGCCCGCCTTTAGGGTGGGCATAGGACGCTCACAAGGTGTCAGTACTTCAGGTGCACCTGGCTTGATGATCTCTATGGCTCGCATCGTTGTTCCTTTTATTTTTCAGCCGCCGAAAAAAATACTCTATCGCTTATTGCTGCGCTTGAGTACCTTCACCGGATTCTTCAGCCAACACAGCTTTCATAGAAAGCTTTAAGCGACCGCGATCATCTGTTTCCAAAACTTTCACGCGAACCTGCTGACCTTCTTTCAAATAATCAGCAACAGCATTCACACGCTCGTTGGCGATTTGGCTGATATGTAGCAGGCCATCTTTACCAGGCATCACCTGAACAATCGCGCCGAAATCGAGTAATTTGAGTACAACGCCATCGTAGTTTTTACCCACTTCAACCGATGCGGTGAGTTCTTCAACACGACGTTTGGCTTCTTGACCTGCAGCAGCGTCTACCGAAGCGATGGTCACAATACCTTCGTCAGTAATATCGATCTGCGTACCTGTCTCTTCAGTCAGGGCACGAATAACAGCACCGCCTTTACCGATGACGTCACGAATTTTTTCTGGATTGATACGGATAGTAATCAAGCGCGGAGCGAAATTCGACAGCTCTGTACGGCCATGTGGCATGGCTTCTTGCATCTTGCCCAGAATATGCACACGACCTTCTTTCGCTTGCGCGAGAGCGGCTTGCATAATCTCTTTGGTGATGCCCTGAATTTTGATATCCATCTGCAGTGCAGTAATGCCGGTGGCTGTACCTGCAACTTTAAAGTCCATATCGCCTAAGTGATCTTCATCACCCAAGATATCGGACAACACAGCAAACTTATTGCCTTCTTTGATCAGGCCCATCGCGATACCTGCAACGTGCGCCTTCAAAGGCATACCCGCATCCATCAACGCCAAACTACCGCCGCAAACAGAAGCCATGGATGACGAACCGTTTGACTCAGTAATTTCTGATACCAGACGAACCGAATAACTAAATTCATCCGCAGCTGGTAACGCAGCAATCAGTGCACGCTTAGCTAAACGACCATGACCGATTTCGCGACGCTTAGGTGTACCGACACGACCGGTTTCGCCTGTGGCAAACGGAGGCATGTTGTAGTGAAGCATAAAGCGATCACTGTATTCACCCGTCAACGCATCAATCTTTTGCTCATCACGTGCAGTACCCAAAGTAGCCACTACGAGTGCCTGAGTTTCACCGCGTGTAAACAAGGCAGAGCCGTGAGTACGTGGCAATACACCAGTACGAATAGTGATTGGGCGCACAGTGCGCGTATCACGACCATCAATACGTGGCTCACCATCGAGAATTTGTGAGCGAACAATTTTGGATTCGAGATCAAACATCACGTTACCAACGTCGGATGAATCAGGAGCAGCGGTTCCGGCGGCGGCGGCTTCAGCAGCCAATGCAGCTGATACTTCACTGCTGATCTGACGCAGTTTGTCAGTACGCGCTTGTTTTTCTTTGGTGGCGAAAGCTTCACGCAGCTTGGCTTCAGCCAAATCAGTTACACGTGAAATCAGCGCTTCATTTTTAGGCGCAGGGCTCCATTGCACTTCTGGTTTGCCGCCGTCACGCACTAATTCATGAATCGCGTCGATAACTGCTTTCATTTTTTCATGGCCAAACACCACTGCGCCGAGCATGATTTCTTCAGAAAGTTCTTGTGCTTCTGATTCGACCATCAACACAGCTGTTTCAGTGCCTGCAACAACCAGATCCATCTTGGAACCCGCTAATTGCGAAACGGCTGGATTGAGAACGTACTGGCCATCAATGTAGCCAACGCGTGCTGCGCCGATAGGACCATTAAATGGAATACCAGCTATGCACAAAGCTGCTGATGCGCCAATCATGGCGGGGATATCAGGATCGATTTCAGGGTTAACAGACAACACATGAATGATGACCTGAACTTCATTCAGATATCCCTCGGGGAACAAGGGGCGAATAGGACGATCGATTAATCGGGAAGTCAGTGTTTCTTTTTCTGAAGGGCGACCTTCACGTTTGAAAAAACCACCGGGTATACGACCGGCCGCATAGGTTTTTTCTACATAATCAACGGTAAGCGGGAAAAAATCTTGGCCTGGCTTTGCATCTTTACGAGCAACTACCGTAGCGAGAATAACGGTGTCTTCCACCGAAACCAATACAGCACCTGAGGCTTGTCTGGCGATCTCGCCAGTTTCAAGAGTAACGCTGTGCTGGCCGTACTGGAAGGTCTTAGTAATTTTATTAAACATGGTGCATTTCCTTTCTATTTTTGCCGACAGATTTTCAGGCGCTGTCGTTCACCTCACCACAGACAACGGATAACCGTCATCTTTCGAGAGCGTGACAAACTTGCTCTCGCCAACCATTCAAACTTTTAAAACAAGCATTTTTCAAAAAGACGAAATGCCCGCATCAGTTATCTGATACAGGCATCTATGTTCTAAATCGGCAGGCAAACTTTATTTGCGCAGGCCAAGCTTTTCAATCAGCGCGCGATAACGATCTGCATCGGTACGCTTCAAGTAAGCCAGCAGGCTTTTACGACGATTGACCATCATAATAAGACCACGACGGGAGTGATGATCCTTAGCATGAGCCTTAAAGTGACTGTTAAGTTCATTGATACGAGCCGTCAAAAGGGCTACCTGAACTTCAGGGGAACCCGTGTCATTTTGACCACGTGCGTTGGCCGCAATGACTGCGGCTTTACTTTCTTTAGTTACTGACATTTTGCTTACCTTTCACATGCGGATAGTGGAGAGTGAACCCCAAAAGCCGTGACAACGTTAAAAAAATGACCACAAACGGTCAACAGAGAATTATAACTGAAAAGCCCCGAAGCTCCCAGCCAATACCCCGCTTACCAAGCCAGAACAACCCCAAAATAGTTCAAGACTCAGCACTTTATTACCAATACTTTAACTTTTTAGCCTTCCAGCTATAGCACCGACTGAAACCTTGACCGAGGAATTCCTTAGTTAAACAAAACAGCGCAGCCAGCAGCGAGGCCAAGCTCATCCAAAGAATTGAAGTCAGCGAGCTTGTCGGCAGTTAAAAAGCGCACGTCATACCCAAACACCTACTCGAGCCACATTAGAGAGAATGTTGTCTAAAACACTTTATGTTCGGATTGAGTATTTTTACAAAGTGATTCTTTGGAAGAAAGACCACTGACCTCTTTGAAGTAGTAATCCCTATAGCGCATTAAACGTTGCACACTTATGCAACTTTTTATGCTGGTTTGCTACAGATCAAGCTCTTAACAACCCCACCGATTTGGAACAGGTCTATGAGCAAGCCTTCCCCTCTTTCAAGAAGTAGTAGCAGCGAAAGTTTGGTTGATTCCAGCTCCCATGAAACACCTGCTGTAGACGAGCAATCCAAATCTCCGTCACCACCGGTTATGAAAACTAAGACCAAAAAGAGTGATCAACGGGATGCCTACAAAGCAAATGCAAATGCAAGTGCAGGCGCAGGCGCAGGCGCAAATAAAAATTCAAGTTCAAGCTCAAGTTCAAGCACGATAGTTACAAAAAGAAATCACGATATCCGCAAGAATTTTGAAGCAGAAATTGATACTGCACGGCGATTAAACGCTAAAAAAGAGCAGTGGGAGAAATTTTCTAAGAGCATTAGCCCAGACGGATTATTAAAATTTCCTGAACGCATTAAATATGAAATGCAAGATTTAGTCGAGTGGTTAAAAACCAATCCCAAAGATAAGATCATCGAGCTTAATCTAAGCGGTAACTCCATCGGCGCTGACGATGCCGAAGCCTTAGCCGAAGCACTGAAAACCAACACAACAATCACCGTACTTACTATTCATGATAGCAAAATCGGCAATAAAGGTACCAAAGCCTTGGTCGAAGCACTGAAAACCAACACAACAATCACCACGCTTGATCTTGCAAATAACAACATCTACGTTGAAGGTGCCAATCCTTTGGCCGAATCATTAAAAAACAACACAACAATCACCACGCTTGTTCTTAGCTATAACAGATTAGGCCCTGAAGGCGCCAAAGCCTTGGCCGAAGCACTAAAAACCAACACAACAATCACCACGCTTGTTTTTCATAGCAACGAGTTCGGCTCTGAAGGCGCCAAAGCCTTGGCCGAAGCACTAAAAACCAACACAACAATCACCACGCTTGATCTTCAATGTAACGAATTCGGCCCTGAAGGCACCAAAGCCTTGGCCGAAGCACTGAAAACCAACACAGCGATCACCTCGCTTGATCTTAGCTTTAACAAATTCGGCTCTGAAGGCGCCAAAGCCTTGGCCGAAGCACTGGAAACCAACAATACGATCACCTCACTTGATCTTGCATATAACCACTTAGACAATGAGGGCGCCATATCAATAGTCAAGGCATTAATCGCTAACCCCAAGAGTGCAATAACTTCGATTAATCTTTCATACAACAGAATCGATGACGAGGGTGTCGAAGCAATCGCCAAGGCATTAATCGCTAACCCCAACAGTAAAATAACCGCCATTAATCTTGCGGGTAACAAGTTAGGCAATGAGGGTGCCATATCAATAGTCAAGGCATTATTCGCTAACCCCAACAGTGCAATAACTGCGATTAATCTTTCACGCAACAGAATCGATGACGAGGGTGTCGAAGCAATCGCCAAGGCATTAATCGCTAACCCTAATAGTAAGATCACGACTCTTAATCTTGGTGGCAACTGGACAGACAGAAAAGGTGAGAGGTTTATTAAAATAATTGAGGAGCATTGCGCACTCAACGCCCAAAGAGCTCTGATTGAAAAGAACATCGCTGCCGCCCTTGATCTACTGACCGCTCATCCAAATCCGATCGATGGAAATGTGACCTCTGTACAAGAAGTAAATGGTCTAATTGCTAAAAATCTTTTTTTACTCGACAAAGAAGGCAAACTAAATACGGCTAAAGTAATAAA
>JAULVH010000071.1:7719-11473 GCA_032111105.1 Burkholderiaceae bacterium
CCATGATTAGCTTGCTGACTAGGGAATAAAAGCTTCCTAGTCAGAAGGCAAACCACATAACCACTTTCGCCGCTCGCGACGTGAGCAATCCAAGTAATTCTTTGTGCGATAAACAACCGCTCCCTTTGCAGTAGTAACCCCTGTAGCGCATTAAACCTTGCAGACGGATGAAACTTTTTTTCCTGGTTTGCTACTGATCAAGCTCTTAACAACCCCGTCGATTTGGAGCCCCGTCTATGAGCAAGCCTTCCCCTCTTTCAAGAAGTAGCAGCAGCGAAAGCCTCGTTGATTCCAGTTCACATGAAACAACTACCGAAGAGAAAAAATCAAAATCTTCTGCTCTACCCGTTATGAAAACCAAGACAAAAAAGAGTGATCAACGGGAGGACTACAAGGCAAGTTCCAGTTCCAGTTTCAGTTTCAGTTCAAGCTCAAGTAAAGTCCATACCGAAAAAAATCATGATATCGGCAAGAGCTTCAAAAATGAAATTGATGCCGCAAGAAAATTAAACGCTAAAAAAGAGCAGTGGGAGAAATTTTCTAAGAGCATTAGCCCAGACGGAGTCTTGAGATTAAAGAAGCTTAATAACGAAGCAATTCAAAATTTAGCCGAATGGTTAAACACATCATTTAGCAGCAAACTAACTGGTCTTCAAATCCAGTGGAATGAAGGGGCCATGAGTAAAATGGACTACAAAGCGGCCAAAGCGCTAGCCAGTGCCATTCAAACGAATACCTCGATTACTTCCCTCGAAATAACTCAAAGCGACATCGACAACAGAACTGCTGAATTTATTACCGATTTAATCAAATCTAACTCCAAAAGTAAGATAACCAAGCTTAATCTTAGTGAAAACAAGATCACTGCTGAAAGCGCCAAAGTATTGTTCGAAATACTAAAAACCAACACAACGATCACCGCGCTCAGTCTTAAAAATAGCTACCTCGGTGATGAGGGTGCCAACGTCTTAGCTGATGTACTTAAGACCAACACGACCATTACCAAAGTTGATCTTTCAGAAAACAATATTACTGCTGTAGGCGCCCAGGCCTTGGCCAAAATGCTGAAGATCAACGAAACAATCATCTCACTTTACATTTCTGATAATAAGATCGGCGATGAAGGCGCAAAAGTCTTAGCAGAAGCACTGAAAATCAACCCGACAATCACCTTACTTAATATTTCAGATAACAACATCATCGGTGATGGTGCCAAAGCCTTGGCCGAAACACTTAAAACCAACACGACCATCACCACGCTTTATATTCAATGCAACCTTTTCGGAACTGAGGAAGCGAAAGCCTTCGCCGAAGCAATGAAAACTAACACGACCATCACCACGCTTTACATTATTGAAGCCTACTTCAGCCGTGATGGTTTAACCTATATCAAAATGATTAATCAGCATTGCGCACTCAACGCCCAAAGAGTTCTGATTGAAAAGAACATCGCTGCCGCCCTTGATCTACTGACCGCTCATCCAAATCCGATCGATGGAAATGTGACCTCTGTACAAGAAGTAAATGGTCTAATTGCTGAAGAACTTTTTTTACTCGACAAAGAAGGCAAACTAAATACGGCTAAAGTAATAAACGATCCAAACAGCGCGTTTAACAAGTACACCTAAATCCAATTCATACAGCCGCCATGATTAGCTTGCTGACTAGGGAGTAAAAGCTTCTTAGCCAGCAAGTCATCTACATAATTACGAAGTAGATTACGATTCTTTATCGACTAATTCGTTATTTGAACGTCTCATCAGAATTTCATGAATAAATTTTTTTAGATACATAAAATTTCAAAAGTTAGGAACTTTTTTTCTCTTTTTTACACAGATTAATCTCACAATTTCTGAATTCAAATTTATTGGAGAATTTTCTATGGCAGATCCCGTTACAAAAAGAGCCCACGAATATACTGATTATTACAGCTCATCTGAAGAAATTTTATCCCCAAAGCGGACAGAGAACCTATCACCACCCAGAATGACACAAGGGAATAATTCATCAAGCGCGTCATCAGTATCTGCTTACCCTCACAGCACTCGTGATATTAAAGAAGATGTAAAAAAAGACATCGAAAAAACACACGAATTAAACACGCAAAGAGAAGAGCTATGGGCTAAATTTTCTGAGAAAACTGAAGTGAACGGAGTTACTAAATTAGAGTCTCTCAGTAGTAACGACATAGGCGAATTGTCTAAATGGTTAAGGGAGAAAGCGCACCCTCAAATTAACGTTTTATCTATCAGCAAAAGTGATATCAATGATAAGGCTGCAAAATCCTTAGCCAAGGCGTTAAAACCCAAATCAACTTTAGATAAGCTAACCACCCATAAATTAAGTCACAAGCTAAGCAAACTAGCCACGCTTGAACTGGCAGGCAACACGATTAGTGATGAAGGCTTCAAAACTCTAGCCAAGGTGATTCAAACCAATACCACGATCACTACGCTCACAATTGATATAGCCGGTACTACCAATAGCGATGAAGGCATCAAAGCTCTAGCCAATGCGATTCAAACCAATCGCATGATCACCAAACTCACAATCGTGGTAAGCAAAAAAATAGATGACGAAGCCTTAGTTGCACTAACTCAGATGGTTGGAAAAAATGAAACCATCAAAATATTAGAATTAAAGTATTTTTGCTTTGAACATGAAGAATCAAAACTAATTAGGGATGCTTGGATGACTAATTTTAAAAGCAAAATCGAATCTGTTCGACTTATTCAAAACTGACAATAAAAAATTATTACAAAGAGCTCAATAAGTACAACACGTTGAAGCAATTTTTGCATAAGCAAGTTTGCTGGTTCAGGAGAAAAAGTTCCTGAACCAGTTACGTGGTGACCATGCGCGGAAAGCTGTTAATAAAATTGTCTCCGGAATTTACAATCACTCGATTAATGAAGACTGCACCTTCCACTAATTCATTAGGCTTTACAAACAACAGACTACAGGCAACATATTGTCGTTCGTGAACTCATTAATTGAGGAAATGCCGCTTATCTTCTAACGGATTTATACCGATCATAAGTGTGAAATATTCTTCTCGGAATTTTTGAAAAGGCTCTGCAATTGGGGAATTCGGTTCAGTGCAATTAAACCGGCCTCATCGGATCTGAACGGCAAGCTCGATATCCCATCAAACAAGCATAGATGTGTTTTATTTCAAAGTTGATCAAAATGATCGAGTGATGAAAAATCTATTTTTGAACACCAGGGCTACTAAAACTGGTTAAGTGGGCATCATTGTTGTGGCGGGAATACGCGTGTTTAACTATTTATGGAATTATCAGAAATAGCGTTACTATGAGAAAGAATTAGTGGGATAAGTCAGACGCAAGGTAACAATGTTTTCAGTACTAACTTCCATACTCAGCTTTACTTAGGCTCGCGTCGCACGGCTGCAGAATGTGATCCATGATGTTGGAGACACACACACCGTTAAACTATAAAAAAAACATAAAGCACTACGGTACTAAAACGATCCATTGGATTTTCGTTAATATGTCGCTCGCCCGCCGGACAAATCGAACACAGCACCTGTAGTGAATGAATTTTCTTCCGTGCACAACCAACAGATCATGGCCGAGGCTTCGTTCAATTCAAGCATACGTCCGCGTGGAATTTTTCCAAGTATGTAGGCGATATGTTTTGGATCCTGCTCCATAGCCAATTTTGTTTTGGCAATGGCCGGTGTCACGCAATTGACTGCGATATTTTTATCCGCCAGTTCTTTACCCAAGCT
>JAULVH010000072.1:0-5125 GCA_032111105.1 Burkholderiaceae bacterium
GAAAACCGAAGGTCATCCGTGGTATCGAGAGGCTCGAAAATTCTATCGGTGCAGTGCAAACCTAGGCCGCGACTGTAAAGCACGGCTGGTTTTTCTTTTGATGCCAATTCGAAAATAGTTTGAGGTTCATACATGTGAGCAGTATAGCCAGAGCGCGACAATGCACTCGATGAGAAATTTAATCTGCCCTGGGTAATATCGCGTGTAGCCTTATAAAACAAAGGCTTGCACGATACTACTCATGCAGAGTAGGCCTAATGTTGTCATTTTCATGCTGTTGTAATGATTGACCGATGCAGGTGATTCAAAGTACCTTGAACCATGCAAAATAAAAACATCAAATTATTAAAATCATTTTCGGAGATCGCTACGCGAAGCATCATCACACTCGCGAACAGCAGACGGGTCGGCTCTCTCCTGTAGTAACGGCGACAACGGCCGTTATATCTTCTTAGATCTTACGACGCATCGTCACTAGACACGATGCCATTCCAAGGTGGTCTACCCAGCAGCGCATGTGTGCGCTATCGCCTGTCATTTCTTCAACCAAGGCGACTCAAATGAACATAGCAAGCCAATCGTCGTTGCGAACTATTTTGCTCTGCCCGGGTCCGGTTATGCTTTCGAAAGTGGTGCAGGCGGCTGTTGTCAGTACTAATATCGGCCATCGAGAAGAAGAGTTTTCAGATATCTTGCGTCAGTCGGCGGCAATGCTGCTGCCGGTAGCCGGCGCCAACAACAGCTATGAGATTGCCTTTGTAACCGGTTCGGGCACGGCTGCCAATGAAACGATTATCGCTGGCTTGGCGGCACTGGGCCCAATCTTAGTCATCAGCAACGGCGAATTTGGTGAGCGCCTACTAGAAATAGCCCGCACGCATAGCGAGACGGTGGATCATCTGCGCTTTAACTGGCAGGAAAAAATCGATCTCGATCAACTTGAGCTAGCGCTACAAGCGCGTCCCTATAAGCTGGTGTTGGTGGTGCATCATGAAACCAGTACCGGTATGCTCAATCCGGCGGCCGCAATTACTGCGTTGGCGCATCAGTATGGCGCGCTGGTGTCGGTGGATGCGGTCAGTAGCATCGGTGCAGAGACGCTGCAAGCCAGCGAGTGGGATATTGATATTCTCGTGGGCGCATCCGGCAAAGCGCTCTCAGGTATGCCTGGTGTTGGCATTTTGATTGTTAAGACTGTGGTACTTGATTTGCTCACGCCATCTTCCAGGGGCAATCACTATCTGGATTTGTACAAGCATTTTTATTTTATGCGCACGTTTGGACAAACGCCGAATACACCGGCTGTGCATGTCTTTGTGGCCTTGCACGCGGCGTTGTGCGAGCTCACGAAAAAAGGACTGGTGGCTTTTCAGCGCGAGATTGGTGCACGCGCACGATTGACCCGCTACGAACTGACGCGACTTGGATTAGGCTATGCCTCGTATGAGGGCGCGACATCACAAGTAATTACCTGCGTGACCCTACCGCCGTTTTTACATTTTGCGACGCTGGCTGCGCGACTCAAGGAGAAAGGTATTGTGATTTACGACGGCAAAGGACCGCTCAAAGATAAACTATTTCAAATCGGGCACATTGGCGCACTGAAGAAAGAAGACACGCTCTTCGCGCTACATCAACTTGACAAGCTAATGACAGTATTGCGCACACCAACATTGGTGATGCAAGAGTTGGGCAACAACTACTGTGAGGCCACGCATGGCCTCGCCTGAATCACTCCAACAACGCGACCCGGCTTCAGTTATGGAGCCGAACTACTTCAGTAATTGGGGCGATCTCTGGTATCCGCGTTGGGCGAATAAGCTCTTGGTGCCCGCGAGTCGACTTCGATTTCTGACGCCGAATAAGGTAACGCTGGCGTCCTTTTTTTTGTATCTGGCTTCAGCTTACCTGATTGTCTGGGGCGGCAGTTGGGCGTGGCTCGCGGCAGTTTTGCTGCCGCTGTCGTATGTGCTTGATTGTCTGGATGGACAACTAGCCCGCTATACAGGTAAAACGTCCGCCGTGGGTGATTATCTCGACAAGACACTCGACGTACTCAAAATCGGCATCATTAATGCTGCCTTTGCAGCCGCCGCCTGGCAGTTGACGGGCGAGGTAGGCTATGTGTTTCTTGGCTTTCTATCGTGTTTCGGATTTTTGTTTCGGTATTACATCAAACTCGAAACCATGTTTAGCGCAATCAATCAGGATCCAGCCTATCTCGACAAATCGCGGGTGCGCCGGCATGCGCTCTATGCCGCACTGGAAGCCGAACGCTGTGCGCCAAAAAATTGGACTCAACAAGTCAAGTGGCTGTGGAGTCGTCATCGCACTATGCTTGCGCTCGACGAAGCAGAACACGTAACGTTTGGTGCAATTGCGGTGTGCATGCAGAGGCCGGATTACTGGTTGTGGCTATTCGGCATTGGGCAGATCATTATTGCTGTTGTGAGATTGATTCAACGAGGTCGACAATTGGCTGTGCAATCGGAGAAGTTAACTTATCCGATGCGCAAATAACATTGTTTTTAAAATGGAACAATCAAACAGATGAAAGCCGTTATTTTGCTCGCCGGGATAGGGAGTCGTTTGCATCCCCTCACTTTGGATAAACCCAAATCATTGTTACCGGTGGGGGATGCTACGATCCTGCAGCACATGCTCATAAAGCTACTGGGAAATGGTGTCGATTCATTCATCATCATCTGCGGGCATATGCAGGAGATCATCGAAGCCTATGTGCAGAAAAACTTCCCGACACTGGCTGTACGCTTTGTGCGCAACGAGCACTACCTGGCGACCAACACCGGTTATTCGCTGATGCTGGCGCGGCCTTACCTTGACGGGCAAAGTTTTATCAAACTGGATGGGGACGTTATCTTTGAAGAGGCTATTATCCAAAAATTGCTTGCTACTGACGACAGCGCCAATGTTGTATGCGTTGACCACACAGCAGTCAATGAAGAAGTCATTAAAGTCATTTGTGATTCGAACGGCGACATCAGCCGGATTGGCAACCGGGTACCCGTTTCGCAAGCGATAGGCGAATCAATCGGTATTGAAAAAATTAGTGCGGCGACAGCGACGACGCTGTTCGATACTCTCGAGCACATGATGGCATCCGAGGATAACTGGAAGTGTTACTACGAAGTGGCATATGACCAAATCATCGAGTCCGGCGCCCGATTTAGTACCGTAGACATCAGCGGTCTGAAGTGGGTAGAGATGGATACGCAGGCTGATTATGCGAAAGCGCTGCGCGAATTCGCGCCAATGTAACCTTGCCCTCGTAATACGAACTCCATAATCGATGTGCTTAAGCAGAGGGTTGAGGCTGTTCTGCAAGCTAGATATTCTTAAATTGCATCGGGGTGACATAACCCAGCCGCGAATGCAATCGCATGACTTTTTAAAATGCTATTGCATGTAAAATTTTTGTAGTTAAATTTTATTTGAAGAAATCAAGCAAATGCAAAATGATGAAAGTTACTACGGTCACTCAGTGCCTATGCTGTACAACCTCGTTTATTGCAGTCGAGCTGAGAATGGCATGAATGCGGAATCGATAAGTAAAATTATTGCTGCAGCCAAGTATCACAATCCGAGATTTGGAATCACAGGATTATTAGTTTACGGAAGTGGTATCTTTTTTCAATGGCTTGAAGGTCCACGAGATAACATCATCAGTTTGATGAAGATCATTTCTGCGGATCCCCGTCATTCGAGTGTTGTTCTGCTTAGTGAAGAAAATGAAATCCGCGAAAGATTATTTCCAGAATGGGACATGGAATTAGTGGAATCAGAAGATATTCGTGATGTTTTAATGGATGCCAAGGAACAAGCAGCCGATAAAAAACAACAGAAAATTTTGGCACAATTGCTGGATGAGCTCGATACGGGCTCGCTTGGGGAGTTGAACAATACGTAATTTTTTGAAAACACTGAAGTAAGTGTGATTTCAGCCAGTTTGTGCACTAAGAGAAGTGGCTCGGTTGATCTGAACAGGCATACCCCGAGAGATAAGTGCCGTGGGGTGGGTTGAGAACGGTGCAGAGTTGTCCATAAAGGAGATCGTGGTTAATGCAAAGACCATGTCTTTCAGCACTGGTCTTTAATTGCGCTGTGCGATCACCTCACATGGCGAACTAAGAGTTTACTTATCGACGATGAAAAAATTTCTACTTGATAATTTTTAGATCCTGAATTAACAGGGCTTTCGGAACGATCGGTAGTATTCCGGCTTTAGTCGAAGTTTACTGTGGTTTTCTGCTCTCGGTCAAAATTGACAGAACCTGGCTTTCCATAAACCGTGATTTCTTCGCTGCTTGACCTCCCGACTGCATTAAGACAAGATTTCATCTCTGACGACCGTTTTTTTGTGAGGGGATTACCGTTTCACATGAATAAAATATTTTTTGCGTTGTCTTTGATCGGACTTCAGGGCTGCACAGTTATTGCATTGGCGGATGCCGCTGGCTCTGCGGTAATTTACGCTGGCAAGACAGTCATCAACACCGTTGATGTCATAACGCCCGATGTTGTGAATAAGAAAAAATGATTCGGCCTCCAATTCGTGGCAGCTGTTGCTCAGGCGCACGGCGCACGAGATAGTGGGTGGGTGAGCTCGATTGTTACATTTGCAACGTCGTTGCCAAAAATAAAAAATGTTACCTTTGAAGACTGTTCTTTTGTGGGCGGATTGCCGTTGACATCGGTGTGTATGGTGTGTATTGTACGATCATGACTAGCAAGGAACTAATCGCTCTATTGAATCAAGACGGGTGGACATTGCGCGGATCGAAGGGATCGCACCATGTCTTTATTCATCCTTCAAAAGCTGGTCATCTAACCGTTCCACACCCTAAAAAAGACCTTGGCACAGGACTTGTTCAAAAAATCCTGAAGCAGGCAGGACTGAAATGAGGAAAGCACCATGAAATATCCAATCGCGATCGAACCAGGAGATGAGAGCAGGGCATGGAGTGTCGTCGTTCCAGACCTGCCCGGATGTTTTTCCGCAGCTGACTCTGGCATTGATGAGGCGATCGAGAATGCTAAGGAGGCGATTGAGCTATGGATCGAGACAGCATTAGACGCAGGTGAAAATATACCTAAGCCCAGCGGT
>JAULVH010000073.1:0-745 GCA_032111105.1 Burkholderiaceae bacterium
GTTCGCAGTTATATACCTTTACCCACTTAGTTGCCGATGCATAGTATTAATGTAGACCGCCACATCCCGAAAGGAAAGTAGATAGTTCATTTTCTGATTGTCTAGAGATCATTGCTTTAGGTTTTTTAGAGAAGTGCTGCCTAAAAAATACATTACATTAATCTATGAGTTGGACATAGCACTAATTCGATCACCCTCTTTAAGCTTTGCCGGTGGGTAGGCAATTGCTTGCATGCCAGGTTTCAGATCGCTTCGTATCCATGCGTGCTGTCCATTGCGTGCTATGACATCCACAAGAATGAGCTTTGCGCGATCATCTTTGGCGAGATATAAACCGTAACGCGACCCCACCGGAAACAGTGCCCCTACAGGCACCATCAATGCATCATCGGCTGTTTGAACTGGAATTTTTACGTCAACTCTGAAGCGGTCACCTAAATTTTTCCATTCGTGAGCTGGCGAGGTGATATCGAGAATAATGTTTACGCGTTGTTCTTCTACGCCCAGTGCAGATATTTTTGTAAATGCTGAAGGCTCAATTACTCGAACACTAGCATCTAGTTCGCGAGAGCCCCCCCAGTGACTGAGCCGTGCTGTCATACCGGGTTTGATCTCAGTGGCATCCTCGGTTAACAGGTCAACCAGAACTTCTAGTTGCGATGGGTCGCCAACTTCCAATAAAGGTGTTCCCATGGTGACGATGTTTTCGCTGGGTTGTGGAATGCGAAGTACGCTTCCTGTTATG
>JAULVH010000073.1:755-4384 GCA_032111105.1 Burkholderiaceae bacterium
AACAAGTGTAGGTTGCAAAACGAGTTTCGAGTGTTCTGGTGAGGTGAGTAATCCAACACGTGCTTCGGCCAAGCTATGTTTTGCAGCCTGTGCTATCTTTTCAGAATTAGCCAGTTCTTTTTTTCGTAACTGTTGTGTGAGGCGGAATGTTTCGACTGCACTTGCTGAAATGAAGTGACGTTCAAATAAAGACTCGTTACGTTGTAAATCTATTTCGGCTTGTCGTAGGGCCACCCATGCGCGTTCGACATTGACTTCAGCAGCACGTGCATGTGCTTCTAGCGATCGTATACGCTCTCGACGTTCTAGTACGGCACGTTCATCTAAAAAAGGTGGCTTAGCTGGAAAAATAGTAGCAACTGTATCGCCACGTTTTACGGTATCACCTTCGCGCAAACGGGTTCTTTGTAAGTGGCCTGCAACCGGAGCGGCGATGACATACCTATCACGTACGCGAGTCCAGCCATCATCTTCAACAAGGCGTTCAAAGTGACCACGTTCTATGGCGACGGTTTCTACCTGTATGGCTGTTGGCGAAAATGCCCAGAGCAGTATTAATAAGCAACCTAAAATTACGATGATGGTGGTAATTTTTTTACGCATAGATGAACCAGCTAGCTAATCGCGTGTTTTTAATACGCCCACCAAATCTAAGCTGGCAATATGTCGATTCACCACCAGCGCGCTTGCAGTGGCTGCGAAAAACACACACAGACTTGCGTAAGCATAGGTTGATGGCCGTATGACTAATGAAAAGTAAAATTCGTCTGTTTTGATCATGTGGACTATGCCCAAGGCCAGCCAATATCCTGCGCACAATCCCAAAGGTATCGCTAAGGCGATAGCTATTCCCAGTTCCCCAAGTAATAAAAAAGATACCTCGCCACGCGTAAAACCTAATACACGCAGGCTGGCGAATTCCCATGCACGCTCTGTTAAGGAAATACGCGCCTGGTTGTAGACCACGCCTATAGTGATGACAGATGCGAAAATCGTTAATACCATACTGGTAATTAAAATATTGCGCGCAGTAATGCTTTCTATATTTGTGAGTAAGATATGTTTACTGATAGCGAGTGCTACCAGCGGGAACTGTTTTAGTTTGCTCAATAGTGTCGTTTCATGCTCTTTTCCGATAGCTAAAGTAATCTGATTAACGACGTCCCCTTCGCGTAAATGGTGGTTCAGGCTACGCCGCTCTATATATGCATTCATGCCCATCATTTCGCGGATAGTTCCATCAACAGTGAGATCAAATTTCAAGCGCTCACCTTCTTGAATTTCAACTTTTACTGTGTCACCTGCATGTACATGTAATCGATCGGCCAATCGATCGGTAATGAGTATTCCATTGGAAGGAGGTACATGAGCACGCATATCAACATCAATAATTCGGTGCAATAAAGGATGTTCAGGTTTACCTTGTATCAAACCCCGCCAATCATACTGATCGTGGCTCAGCCGAACATTGACTGTGCGCGCTACATCGACACCTGTTACCTGAGCCAGGTGCATGAATTCGTGCAAAATCGTAGTGGGGCGTGGATCGGTCAGGTAAACAGAAAGATCACCACGTAAAGCATGACTAAACTGTACTTCTATCATCTTGGCAATGGAATCCCGCCAGAACAGTCCGCTGATAAGTACAGCCATAGAAGCGGCAATGCCAACCACCGTTAACGTGAATCGCCAGGGGTGACGATGGATATGACGAATTATCATGCGGGTGGAGGAGGCGAGTCCCAGATAGCGAACGAGTGGTTCCGCAATTGATTTTTTATACACGCCAGGTGAGGGTGGGCGCATAGCTTGCGCGGGCGATAGTTTTACCGAGCTTCGAATGGCATACCAGGCTGACCCAGCGCCAGCTAAACTGGTAACTCCCAAGGCAGTAATTAAAAGTTCTGATCGAACGCGGTAGTAAAATTCAGGAAAATGAAATACCTGTTGATACATCCCAGTTAATTGATTGCCTAGCCAATACCCTAGAACCGTTCCTAGTGCGACACCACTTACTACAATAATCAGTACCAGTTTTAAGTAGTGCATTGCAATGCTGAGGTTGGTGTAGCCGAGTGCTTTTAAAGCCGCAATTTGCTCACGCTGCAAGGTGATTTGCCTGCCTATCACCACGTTAAGAAGAAAGGCAGCGATAGCAAGAAAAATGAGTGGTAACACTGTACCCAATACGCGCTGTTCCTGTATTTCGGAATGAAGCATCTTGTGCGACATTTGCTCATCACGTCCGTAAGCACGCGTACTGCCATAAGGTGCGACAAGCTGGTCTAATTCATTGATGACTTTCGCTTCATTACTGCCCGGAGCTAACCGAGCTGCTACATGATTGAATGCTCCTTCCATGTTGCTGACTTGGGCTAGTTTTTTTTCATCCATCCAAAAAATTCCAAAGCCTTTTAAATCAGGTGCGCCAATAAGACCTGCAAAAATATATTCAGGTGATAGGACAATCCCCGAAATTCGTAACGCTTGACGCTTACCATTTATTAGTGCGTACAGCACAGTACCGGGTTTGAGTCCGCGTGCATTGGCAAAGGCTTCCGATACCAACACATCAATGGCGCCTGATTGGTAGGGTGCGATCATTTTTCCTGATCGCAGATAGATACGATTCAACTTTGGAAGCGCATTAGGTTTAATGCCTATCATGCGACCGGTTATGGGATCGCTGATACCTGGTATGTCAATTTGCGCAAGTAGATTAATCGAAGTCTCGATATGAACTACACCTGCTGCAGATTGCAATCTGGGCACTAACGAAAAAGGAGCTCGTTTTAAATCGATAAACACATCAGAGAAATGTGCTTGCGCATAGTAGCGATCACGTGACCACGACAGCGAATCTTGTGCGCTGTAGGTAGTGATGAAACCAGCGACGGCACTACCCGCGACTAAGGCGAGCGTGAGCGCCTGGGACCAGATCTGGCGCATATCACGCAAAAGTTTACGGTCTAATGCTTTCACCAGGAAAGCTCAGATGGTGTGAGTTTGTGAGTGGGTATCTCGATTCGCTGTATATGACCACCACTCAGATAGAGCACACGATCTGCCATGCCAGCAATGGCTGCATTATGTGTAATAACGATGGTCGTTGTACCCAATGTGCGATTGATATATTCAATGACCTCAAGCACCTGCTTTCCGGTTTGGTAGTCCAAGGCACCGGTGGGTTCATCACACAGCAAAACATTGGGTTGCTTAGCAATAGCTCGTGCAATCGCAATTCGTTGTTGCTCTCCGCCAGATAACTGTGAAGGAAAGTGATCCATGCGGTCAGCTAATCCAACCATTTCCAGAGCTTTTTCTGCGGGCATAGGATGCTCTGCAATATCGGTAACGAGTTCAACATTCTCACGCGCAGTCAGACTGGGTATTAAATTGTAGAACTGAAAAACGAAGCCCACGTGTTCGCGTCGGTAGCGTGTCAGGTCAGCATCACTTGCTGCTTCTAATGCATGATTACCAAAGTGGGCAGTTCCCTGCGATGGTCTGTCTAGACCACCAAGAATATTGAGTAAGGTGGATTTGCCGCTGCCAGAGGCGCCCAGCAGTACGATAAATTCACCAGGATAAATCTCCAGATTGACGTCGGCTAAGGCGGTGACTACGAG
>JAULVH010000074.1:0-2571 GCA_032111105.1 Burkholderiaceae bacterium
GTCTCTCCATGAATTTGCTCAAAATCGCCATTGAAGAGACTAATAAGTGTAGAGGTGTCATACGGAACTACGCTCGGCTTTTTACCCATTACTCTCGCTGACTCATCAATAAATTTACTGTCATTGGAGTAAAGTCCGCCGCAGAAAAGAAAACTACTGTTTCGCTGTCGTTCAAGCGCAAAACAGCGAACGTCATTGTGAGTTTTATATTTGAGTTGTCTGTGACGATTGAAAAAAGACAGCACCGCACTTCCTTTCTGAACATTCTTTGTCGTTTAAAACAACATCTGTGAATCGACTCGTAAATAAACGCGCTACTTCATTTAATTTTTCAAAAAATACCCAAGAGCTGAACTGCTAGTACGAGAAGCGCTATAGATTAGCTTATTTACCAAGGGTCGCGTGCCTGCGTACTTACAATTAGATATCTTGCTTTACATCGTAGCGTTCAGATCCGTGATCGACTTTGGCGTCTTGGCGATCCGTTTTTTTAGCATGCCATTGCAAGCAAAATCAGCCATAATTCAGCCCAAACAACACTTATTCGAGATAAGCCTTAAAAATTACCGCGATTCCATGTCCTTCCACCTTGATCAGGGTAAAACAGTATCGATGGGCATCCCGCCAACGGTTGCAGTCACACCGACCCAGATCGGCAGCGTCGGTAACGTTTCAGCCACATTTTTCTCTGACGAGGTTTTTTGTACAGCACGTTCATCCGTCAAAACATCAAACAAAGCTTAATGAATTCGTCATTTCAATCCATGTCAACTTGTGACGACGGTCTTGTGCTGCGTTCCCAATGGGTGCAAATTCCCCTCCATCGGTGTATCTTGCCGCTTAAGCTATCAAATTAGGTTTCGCCTCATACTGATACCGAAGCTAACAAATCTCTGGCTTTATTAATCAATGAAATCATTATCTTCAATTATTGAATGGCTAGTCGCGCCTTTCCTCTTTTTTTCTGGCTACAAATCGTTTCGTGATAATGCCGCGCTTGGGAACGTCCGCCTGAATAAGCTGGGTCTCCATCTATCTCGTGTTTGGTTGGCAGATCGTATGGCGCGTCTACGACGCTTACTCTTAGGTCGATATGTACCAGCATCTATTCGCAAAGCATATGAAAAAAACGGCTTTGTGATACGGGAGGGTTTTTTGTCTGCCGCGGCTTTTGAGGGTGTGCGGCGCGAAGTCTTTGAGTCCGACTGGCCGATACGTGAAATGCAACAAGGAAGTGCGCGTACACGCAAGGTATTCCTTGATATGGCGACACTCGCTAATTCGCATCCGAATCTTTTTCAGCTCTTGTCGAACAAGGACCTCCTTGCTCAGATACGCTACGTGGCAGGCATCGGTGGAGAGCCTTTGTTTGCGATTCAACATCTGATATGTGATGGTGGGCAACAAACTGATCCTCAAATGATGCTTCATCAGGATACTTTTCACTCGACAGCAAAGGCATGGCTATATCTTGAAAATGTTCCTGAAGATGGGTGTCCATTCTCTTATGTACCTGGCTCGCATATAAGATCGCGACAACGACTTCAGTGGGAATATGAGCAAAGTCAACGGGCTCGTTTGCACCCAGTGCTATATCATGCGCGCGGCTCGTTCAGAGCATCAATGGAGGATCTCAGATGCATAGGATTGCCGGATCCGGTGCGGTTTGCGGTGCCTGCTAACACTCTGATTATTGGCGACACTTCCGGGTTTCATGCGCGTACACCTACCCTCGAAAAAACGGTCCATCGAATCGAAATATACGCCTCTTTACGCAGAAATCCCTTCTTACCTTGGACTGGACTCGATTTTTTCTCATTACCTTTCATACGAAACAATCACGGCACATGGGTTTTAGGTTTGATGACTTTCTTGGCCCGGCCAGGCTGGATGAAGATGCCTTGGAAAAAAGCGGGGCATGGGAAACTACGTACTTAACCCATTTGCGAGTGCAGATCGATTTGACGAGCCGCCAAAATTGGGGAGCAGGGTTTATGCTGACTCACACTTCGTAACTAATAGTACATAATAAATCTTGTCAGATTTGTTTATTTCTACCTATCTAAATAGATTGAATTCCATATCACTCTACAAGATACGTTTAACTTTCTCAGTCGATACAACCTATATAGTTAAGTTTATGGGCGTTTAAAAATGAAAACTTCGTATAAAAAAGTCATCGCAATCTTGTTTACGGTAGGACTCAGTACAACAGTTTATGCGCAGCAAGCGCCTGATATGCGTGGGGTCTGGGAACGCGTAAGCGGCAGTGGGGTTTCCACCGGAATCGGTACTCATTACCCGCCCACCTGTGATGATTCGATTACAGGCATAAAGAAAGGTAAGGATGGAATCTGTTTTAGACAAAACAACGATCCGAGTAATATTTTTGATATTACGCAGCAAGAAGGGCGTAGTTTTGCTGGAACTTTTGAGTCTAAAACACGCAAGGCCCAGATCATGGGTACTTTTGCAGAGGACTTGAAAAGCGGCGTTATGGTTGATGAGTCCGGAGCATTAAGTTTTAATATGCTCAGTGCCGATAAGCTTGGTTACTGTTTTACCGAAGTC
>JAULVH010000075.1:0-3088 GCA_032111105.1 Burkholderiaceae bacterium
CCAATCATGATAATCATAATCAATGAGCAGTAGGTAAGGATTGCGATCCAGGCAATTATGTACCTTGGGAGGAACGAAACAACATTGATTAAGTAGATAGGCCAGTTTTTTCTCCTTTCCATATCATATAACATTCTTCTTTATCAGGTATTTTTAGTGGTATTTGTAGTGACATTTATATATACTGGATACTCACCAAGAGTTTCAATAGTACTATTATTTAATACAATATACTTTTTATTATTGTTAAGCTGAATAATCTCATTAACTTTTATATTCTCAAAGATAGGATTTTCTGCTAGACTTGCTTTCTTTTCAGCTATTAAATTTTCTAACTCTTTTAAGTTTAGAAGAGGATCTGAAGCAATGATTAAAGATATCTCATTGTCTATATCTTTAATATCTTCTAAGAATTAAGCAGCTTCGATTAAGCAGCTTCGAGTAAGCACCTTCAATTACGCGTTGTATAAAAAGTGTCAGGCCGACGATCAACACGATCATCGATAATGATCGTACGGTCTTTTCTTCCCAAGCTGTTTTACGTAGTTGTATCAGCAACGGCACAATAATCGCCACCGCAACGAGCTGGCCTGCCTCAACCCCCAGATTGAAATTCAATAGTGACAGCAACAAGCTGTCTCTGGGTAATCCTATTTCTTTGAGCACGGATGAGAATCCGAAACCGTGAACTAAGCCAAACAGAAAGCTGATGGTCCAGCGCCGTGAAATCGCAAAGCGTGGAAAGAGGTTTTCAAATGCCACATAGGCGATTGATAAAGCGATCACAGCTTCCACCAACACAGACGGCAGAGTAATAATGTCGAGTGCAGCAGCACCTAGCGTTAAGCTATGCGCCAGAGTAAATGCGGTGATGATTTTAAGTAGCTGAACCAGATTGCCGCCACACAGTATGAGTGCCAGCAAAAACAGTAAATGATCGTAGCCTGTCGCGATGTGTTCAATACCCAGCAAGAAAAAACTGGCAGCCCCCTTGGGCTGAGCTGCGCCGTTGAGCGTAACCTTGGCCTCGCGCTCGGTAGCAGAAAAATTCAAAGAGCTACTGCCACCACTCCAGGTGAGTACGGCAATGATGTGATGTTTTTCACCTAATTCATCGGCGAGATCATCACGTATTACCAAATGGTTAGGTGCAGAGGCGCACACATAATCAACCGACATTCCTACGGGCTCGGAAGCGGGGCAGGCTAGCCCATCGGCTGTGACGGTGATTTTCTCGCGCATAAGGCGCACGAGTTTGGCGTCATCTGATCCTGCAATAGTGGGCGTTAAGCGATAGACGACGGTCGAGCCATCAATGGCGATCGAAGCAAACCCTGTTGCATCACCCGAGTGGGCAAATGCAGCCGATGAGGCCAGCAGGGCCAGCCCGGTCAGCAGGCTGCACAACAAAGCTCTCATTGTTTTTTAGATGCGCCCTGTGATGTTGGCAGGGGGTTTTTGCTAACAGCATCAATCATGGCCATCAGATTGGTGATTTGATATTCAGGGATCGTTACCGCTTCAGTAGCGCCCACAGGCAAAACATAACGGCTATAGCCATTGGGGCTGACCGTACCAACTGAGTAACGCGCAGCAGGATCACTTTTCTTAGGACGATAAACCATGATCAATATGTCAGGACGGCTAACACCGTATTCATCTTTACCTGGCTGCAGCGGTATGGGTTGTTCTCTTCGTGTCCGACTAAAAATCGCAACCGCTTCGGCTATGGTTGTTGCAGCCAATGGGTCGGCACGATGTGCATGATCTTTGGCATTTGGATCGTCTTGTTGTCCGTGATAGAACCAAATGTTTTTGTCATCACGCTCGAAACGGTGCAGTTGGCCTTTGCGAAGAATTTCTATCGCACCAATTTCTTCATAAGGAATGGTCACTAGCCAATTGGGTGCGTGGCCTTCAGGCTCTTCGGCGGCTAATGAAAGTTCGCGTTCTTTTACAAAGATCACGGCCGCAAAGGCGACTACCGCGATCCAGATGATGGCGAGTTTATTGCGACGCTGACTCATCGACGCCTCCACCATACAGCGACACCCAAGGCTGCCATTAGCATGGGCACCAAAATCAATGACATGATGAAGGTTCCCTTCATCTGCGTGTTGGTCATGTTGACGTAGGGCAGATCAAAGGTACGGGGCTCGACACCGATCAGATTCTCTCGCGCAGCAAGGAAGTTGACTGAGTTTAGAAACAGCGATCCATTCCCTAAAATATGATAGTAGGAGTTAGTAGCAAAATCTGCATCACCACCCACCACGATACGTGATGCTTTGCGGTTTGGGTCGGGTTTGGGTTCGTTGGAATCGGTAACATTTTCACCGCGCAGCTGTTTCATCACGAGCGAAGCAGACTCTTCAGTTTTGGGATTAAAACCGGCACTGACCATCAGGGTTAATGGACCATTACGGCTTTTGCCATTAACGAAATCCGCTCGGGATTTGTCAGGCGTTGTAAAACTTTTGGTCGATGAATTAATCACCGGGCGTACCGATGTGCCGGGAACTTTTGTCGGCGTGGGGAAAATAGCACGCACACCAGGGAAAAAGGTCAAAGGCAGTTTGCCCGTAATATCATGTCGGTTGTAATCGGTGACAGCCGGAGCAGATACATCAGCCCAGAAGTGACTTGCTTCATCAATCACCATGCCGTCGTCAAGCACGATGCTGTACTTGCGTAAGATAGGTTCGAGGCCAGTTTTAGAAAACGGATCAATCAGGAATAAAGCATTGCCGCCGTTAGTAAGAAAGTTATCAACGAGCTTAATTTCAGCAGGAAGAAACGGCAATTGAGGGCCAATGATAATGAGCACCGAACAGCGTGTTAAATCACCCGCTGATTTCATCAGCGCGACTTTTTCAACCAGATAATTCATCGCTTCCAACGCATTGCGGGCTTTGGCCATGCCATGGTTTTCGTGGGCGACAACTTTGGTTTCTAAGCCGTGTGCGTGTCCTGCTTCGCCCTCGGTATGATCATGCGACTCAAGGCTAAACGGATCTGGTTCGCCATGGCCGTCGGTAAAGCAGGCCATTTGCTGTTTGCCTTGCGTGACACGCAATATGCCATTGGC
>JAULVH010000076.1:0-7944 GCA_032111105.1 Burkholderiaceae bacterium
AAAACTATTCGATAGAAAATGATCGCTGCCGGATGGCGACGCGATGTTGATGTCGCCGCAGCGACATCAAATGAGCACTAGATTATCGCGGTGGATAAGCTCAACTTCTTCTATATAACCAAGGATTGCCGCGATCTCCGATGACGGTTTACGCATGATGCGCCGAACTTCGGTGCTGGCGTAATTAGAGATACCACGTGCAATAGATAAGCCCGATTGATCAACACAAGTGATCACATCGCCGCGACCAAATTCACCGCCGACATCAATCACGCCAACCGGCAAAAGTGATTTACCTTCGGCCGTCAGCTTTTGTACTGCACCTGCATCAAGCACCACCTTACCAGCGGTTTGCAGATGATCTGCCATCCACTGCTTTTTAGCCGTCAGCCGTGCTGTTTCCGCACTTAGCCGGGTTCCGATAGCCTCGCCTTGAGCCAACCGCACCAGTACCTGATCTTCTCTTCCCCAGGCGATGATGGTGTGTGCCCCAGAGCTCGCAGCACGCTTGGCAGCTAGTATCTTCGTTAGCATCCCACCACTGCCTATGCCTGTTCCAGCGCCGCCAGCCATACCTTCCAAAGCCGGATCACCCGCTTTGCCCTCATGAACAAACTGTGCGTTGGAATCTTTACGAGGATCGGCTGTGTACAAGCCGCGCTGATCCGTCAATATGATTAACGCATCCGCTTCAATCAAATTAGCGACCAAGGCCCCAAGCGTATCGTTATCGCCAAACTTGATCTCGTCAGTGACTACGGTATCGTTTTCATTTATCACCGGAACCACACCGAAATCGAGTAGCGTGAATAGCGTAGAACGCGCATTCAGATAGCGCTCGCGATCAGCTAAGTCGGCATGCGTTAATAACACTTGGGCTGTGCGCAATCCGTGGCGCCCAAAACTGGATTCATAGATTTGCGCTAATCCCATCTGCCCAACAGCGGCACACGCTTGAAGCTCGTGTATGCCTGTAGGCCGCCTATCAAATCCCAATCGCTGCATACCTTCAGCGATAGCACCTGAACTAACCAGCACCACCTGTTTTCCCAGCGTGCGCAAGTGAGCGATCTGGTCGGCCCATTTACCAATTGCCGCATGATCTAATCCTTTGCCCTCATTGGTGACAAGCGAAGAACCCACTTTGACGATAAGTCGTTGCGCCTGTGGGATTAAGGATTGTATCGATGGAGCCATAGCCGAGTAGTCGGTGGTCGGTAGCTGTAAAAGCTAATTAATCGACAAGCTTAAAACGAGGATCATCGGCATCAACTGATGCAACATCCATCGCAAGTTCAGCCACACCAGACTGTTCACGCTGTTCTTGACGTCTTTGCGTGGCCAGATAATCGTATATCTCAACGACTAAGTCTTCGCAGCCCTCACGGGTAAGCCCGGAGATTTGAAAGACAGGACCTTTCCAACCGAAATCTTTGACGAAACTTTTCACGCGTTTTACGCGCTCATCATCTGGGACCATATCGAGCTTGTTAAGCACTAACCAACGCGGCTTATCGAACAAGGTCTGATCGTATTTTTTTAATTCTTTGACGATTGCTTTGGCTTCTTTTGCTGGATTAATGTTGTCATCAAAAGGTGCAATGTCGACGATATGTAATAACAATCGAGTGCGCTGTAGGTGACGTAAAAACTGCACGCCCAAACCAGCACCGTCGGCTGCACCCTCGATTAAGCCCGGAATGTCAGCGATGACAAAACTTTTTTCATGGCTTACACGTACGACACCCAAATTGGGATGCAAGGTCGTAAATGGGTAGTCAGCAATCTTCGGACGGGCGTTTGAAACCGCAGCAATGAATGTGGATTTTCCAGCGTTGGGCATACCAAGCAGCCCCACATCCGCTAACACCTTCAATTCCAGCTTCAGATCACGTCGCTCACCTTCCTTGCCATCGCTTTTTTGGCGCGGCGCACGGTTGGTAGATGTTTTGAAGTGTATGTTGCCCCAGCCGCCTTCACCGCCCTTAGCAAGCAAGGCAACTTGGTCATGCTCGGTCAAATCAGCAATGATTGCGCCATCGTTGTGGTCAATTACCAAGGTACCGACGGGCATGCGCAAATAAATGTCATCAGCGCCCTTGCCATAACAATCTGCACCTCGGCCGTTTTCGCCATGCTTTGCGCGGTGAAGCTTTGCATAGCGGTAGTCGACGAGAGTATTAATGTTGCGATCGGCAATAGCGAAAATGCTTCCGCCTTTGCCACCGTCCCCGCCATCAGGCCCACCGAAAGGACGGAATTTTTCTCGACAAAACGATGCAACACCGTTGCCACCGTCACCGGCCACAACTTCGATTTTTGCTTCGTCTATGAACTTCATGTTTTGCCGCCATAAAAGAAAAAAGGCCCTACCTGCACGGCAGAGCCTTTTAGCAGGATAAGCCCGAATTTATCAGGCTGGTACTACCATAACCACGTGGCGCTTGAGGGCACCTTTGGTCGCAAACTGAACCTTGCCATTTATCAACGCGAAAAGTGTATGGTCTTTGCCCATGCCTACGTTTTCGCCTGGATGAAGCTTGGTTCCGCGCTGACGAACAATAATACCGCCGGCGTTGATAGCTTGACCACCGTAAACCTTAACACCAAGTCGTTTCGACTCTGAATCACGGCCGTTGCGCGTAGTGCCGCCGCCTTTTTTGTGTGCCATTTGAAGCTCCTGATTACTAAGTTAGTTCGCTCAACGGCTTAGCCGTTAATGGAGACAATTTGCAGTTCGGTGTAATTCTGACGATGGCCTTGGCGCTTTTGATAATGCTTGCGTCGACGCATCTTGAAAATCTTCACCTTGTCATGGCGACCATGCGCCACCACCGTAGCTAGCACCTTTGCACCCTGAACCAACGGAGCACCAAATTTAATGGTGTCACCAGCGCCTAATGCGAGCACTTGATCCAACGTGATTTCGGAGCCTATGTCTGCCGGTATCTGTTCTACTTTAAGTTTTTCACCAGCAGCAACTTTATATTGTTTGCCACCGGTTTTTATGACCGCGTACATGGGAACCTCGTCTATCTGTCTATCGGGACACGCCTGACCATAACCTGGTCAAACGTCTTTGTAACCGAAAAGCATAATCCAGCGGCAATTCGGGAAAACCTCAAATTATACATGGGCTTAGCCCCAAGGTCAAAGACGGCTATGAGCACTACGCCTGTTCGGTGTGACGCGGCGGAAGTCTCACGCAAAAATCGACATCAGGGGCCGCGTCGTATAATCGGTTTCTTTACCAATTTTGAGGCCACTCATTCCGTGTCCGCTACAAATCCCGCCTCCCAGACCTCTTTTTTGGCCGTCATCGCCGCTGATATGCAGGCCGTGGATGACACTATCCGTGCTCAACTCTATTCAGATGTGCCCTTGGTCAGCCAAATTGCCGACTACATCATTAGCGCCGGAGGCAAAAGGATACGGCCAGCTTTGGTTTTACTGATGGCCAACGCCTGGGGCTATAAAGGGCTGGAACATCATAAATTAGCCGCTGTTGTCGAATTTATACATACGGCGACCTTACTGCATGATGATGTGGTCGACGAATCAGAGCTACGCAGAGGCAGACAGACCGCAAATTCTCTTTTTGGCAACGCCGCTTCTGTGTTGGTCGGTGATTTTGTTTATTCACGCGCCTTCCAGATGATGGTGTCCGTTAATAGCATGCGAGTGATGCAAATACTTGCCGATGCGACCAACGTGATCGCCGAGGGTGAAGTGCTGCAGCTAATGAATATGCATGACCCAGAGGTTACGGAAGAGCGTTACTTGCAAGTGATTCGATCCAAGACCGCCAAACTTTTTGAGGCTGGCACGGAATTAGGTAGTCTGATTGCCGGTGCGCCCGAACATTCCATCGCTGCTGCTGCCGAGTACGGTCGTTCGCTGGGAACGGCTTTTCAATTGATTGATGATGTACTCGACTATTCAGGAAACCAGGCAGACATAGGAAAAAATGTCGGAGATGATCTGCGCGAAGGCAAGCCCACGCTTCCGCTCATTTATCTTCTTCAACATGGTACCGAACAGCAACGCCAACTGGTTAGAAACTGTATAGCCAACGGTGATGAACTTCATTTCGACGAAATCCTGCTGGCCATCACTCAGTCAGGTGCGCTGGAATACACACGACAACAAGCCGAGCTGGCCAGTCAGCGCGCTATTGAAGCTATCCATGGTGTACCCGACGGGCCGAGTAAAGATGCCTTGATCGAACTCGCGGCCTTTGCTGTCAGCCGAAAACATTAAGTAGTTAGGCCGCCCTAGTCGACCTCAGCAATCGCTCGCTCCTCAGTAGTTTCGGTATCCGACTGCAGCTCCGCTGAATCGCCTTCAAGCACGCCTGTGTCGAGAGCTTCAGTGGCCTCGCTCAGGACATTTTCTGTCAATCCATCCGACTCGCCATTAGCCATGTTTTCCAAAGCCAGCTCAGCCGTATCGTCGTCGGGAGCCTGAGCCATAGTGATTTGAGCAGGGCTAATTTTCTGGGCGCGGGCAAACAGCACACTATCCATGTGGGCAAGCAGCGTAGGGAAATATCGCTGCATAAAGTCTTCATAGCCAACCATGGGAATCGCAGGCGCCTTGGCCGGCAACCGATACCAAATAAATTCTTTGTTTTTATCTAGCTTATGCCGGGCATAAATGAGTGGCTCAGGAAAAATTATACGTTTAGCGATAATTTTCGGGACTTGATAACCAAACGTGGGATTGAGATGGTAAATCGAGGCATCTATAAGCCAGTCACCCGCTAAACAAATGGCATGACCATTCCATTTTTCCGCATCACCAAAATTGAAAACTCCACCTACGAATTCTTTTTCGGGCTTTAGCGTTGAACACCATAGTCGACATGGAATGACTCTCGTCTTAATCCTATAGTGTTGCAGTGCTTTACTGAGCAAATGCGTGCTGAACAAACTATATGTCTTTAGGTTCTCTGGCAGAGCCACGTAGAACTCACGGACTAGTGTTTGTAAAATTCGATATTCATCTTCATTGAGGCTATTGAGCTTCATGGACTATTCCCAAAAAAACGAGCCCCCCTCAGGGCATTAACGGTTGGCGGCCAAACGCCCACAAATTACCACTATGGCAGCACCAGACGCAGCGATTCTTATCCCAAGATGATCGACAGCAGAAAGCCAAACTAAAGCGCAATTTCGTCTAAAAAGTACTGCGTTAGAAAAATTCGGCCCTAATAAAACGCGGTGTAGCTTAATCAGATAAAGCGCTACGTTCGGGACGTAGCGACCGGAGGTAAGTATTTTCTATCACGACCATCTCACCCTGCCACCAACTTGAAAGCAAGCCTGACTCCCAAACGGCATGAACAGATAGGGTCGGTACTGCATCACCGCATGAGCCTTGCTAAACAAGTAGACGAATTACCCGCTCAGTTTTCTTGCAAAGAAATTAGAGTGATTCAAGATTACCTGATACCCAACCTAACTGACTCAATTTAACTCGTTCGAGTTTGGCATGTACCTTTCGCGCACAACTGATTAGAACTCAAACGAAATTTTTTGTATTTCCATTCGTTACAAATGCTGAATCAAAAGCTTGCAGTTGAATCTTCACAAAAGATACACGCAAACTGTTTGATCACAAGCGTAATTCAAAACTTCTGTACCTCCAGACTCTCGAACGATCTATCAACCACTGGAGGTATCGTAATGAATAAAAAGATTCTTACATTAGCCGTGTTGTCGCTGTTAGCAAGCAGCTCAGCTTGGGCACAATCCAGCCTCACCCTGTATGGCAATATCGATGGATCAGTGGTGAGCGCAAGCGGTATTGGCGCAGGCAAAGACAGACGTACGAGTTTTGGAGAGGGTAACTGGGCACCCTCTGTGTGGGGTGTTCAGGGCACTGAAGATCTCGGTGGTGGTATGCGCGCAATTTTCCAACTTGAAGGGGGTTACAACGCTGGAACAGGAGCTATCGCAAATGGCGGCACAACCGGTGTTTTTAGTCGACTGGCAAATGTAGGCATCAGCGGATCGTTTGGCACGGTTAAAGCTGGTCTCAACTTATCTCCTTTCATCGATGCATACACTTCTGTCTTGGGTTTAGCAGGAAATAACTTTTATGTACCTGCTTTACAAATGCACAGAGCAGGTACAGTTTTAAATAGTGCTAATGTTAGTGTGCCTGCATATACAGGCGGTACTGATGCTGATCCAGGCTTTGCTACAACCGGCGGATTTTTTATTCCAAATTCTGTAGCCTATAGTTTGCCATCTGAGGTAGTCGGTGGCCTGCGGGGAAATGTCTTGTATTCCTTCGGAGGTGTAGCGGGTTCATTTTCGCGCAATCGTTTTATGTCAGCCAATGCTGGTTATGCATTCGGCGAACTAAATGTTGTGGCCGCTATATCGGATAGAGATGAACAGTACAGACAGTGGCTGGTGGGTGCGAGTATTCCAGTGGGGTCTGTAAAGTTAGCAGCAAATTATGTCCGCTTTCACCCCGAAACTGGCGATTCATCACAGACTTATGTACTGGGAGCAGAGACTCAATTGATACCTTCGACACGTATAGGCATTAACTATGCGCACAACAGCGGACCCGGCAATCCATCGATCATCAATCTCTCTACTGTGTACTCACTCTCAAAGAGCACGCACTTATATGCCGCATTCAATCGCGCCACAGATGGCATTCCTTCATCCTATTCCGCTATTGTCGATTCAGGGTCAGATGCAACATTGACTCAACCCGGGACCTCGAATGCAGTCATAGTCGGCCTGCAGAAAAGTTTTTAATAAACTACGCATTACGGATCGCACATAAATCAGAGCCTGCCACGCGGCAGGCTTTTTATATTTTATATTGGTCTAAGAGGTCGGAATACACTGGTATCAGCATAAAACTCATCTGTCTGATCATGCCACCAACCAGGCACACCCAATACAGGCAAATGACTAAAATCTGAACTGGCAAAACCTTGCATCAAATCTTCAGCTAGCCGTTGGTCAAGTGATGCCATCCGCTCATCGACTGCCTGAGTAAACCAATCACTATCAACCGACAGATTCCAGACATGCGCTGTGATGGCTTTGTAAGGCTTAGTGAGCTTTTCTATAAGCGCATGGCCAAACAGAATTACTTCGCAATTCTGATTAAAATTGCACGGATCACGTAGCAGTGTTTTTTTCCAAAGTCGTTTTTTCAAACCTTCCTCAAAACAAGGATCCGAGCTGACCACTATGGCGCAATTTTCATCAAACAATGTCGCAGCATCCCGCTGCCTTCCACGTTCTGTTTCTACATTCGTCAAGGAATTTATTCTTGCGATTTCTTTATATTGCAAATGATTCAAAGTCTGCTTAATTCTTGGAAATCGCAGCCATATCAATGCATTAAAAAAATCGTGTAGGTTATCTCGGGTTGGAATTTCACCCGTTTTATAGATGTGCTCTTCATACCCTGACAGGTCAGAAATATATGCCTGAGGTAAGAATAAAAGTGGCTTAGCGTTTGCGTTATACAGATCTCGAACATGTATAACCTGATTAGCCGCCTGTATCCAATCCGCCGAGTTTGCGATCTGAAGACCCTGTTCACGCAGATGGTTAAGCCAGGGTCGCTGCCAGTCGATTGCTGCTAAATTCACGCTTAATAATAATGGTATGTGAGTTAAAAATATTTGTCAGTTGTGCCCAACTCAGCCAACAGCTACGCAGAGTCTTGCATACAACTTGGACTAGCTTAAGCAGCATTTATGTGCGTGGCCCATAGATTTTGGTTAACCAATAAATTTCCATTGCAGTTGTTGGCCTGCATCGAGCGGTACCACAGTGGAATCTGCCACCATTAATTCAGCGGGTACACTCCAGGGACTACGTATTAGTTTTACGGTGTCCTTATTACGCGGCAGGCTATAAAAATCTGGCCCATGAAAACTCGCAAATGCTTCTAATTTATCCA
>JAULVH010000077.1:0-1183 GCA_032111105.1 Burkholderiaceae bacterium
AACCAGCAAGTATTCCAAACTACTCCAATTTTCTTTAATCGCTGAGGTTACTCGGCCATATTCCATAATGCTGACATTGAGCAATTTAGCGAGCTGGACCTTTTGTAACCACCCCGGGTCGTGCTTTAGTGGTCGATACGGCTGCCACCATCTACTCAGCTCCCCCTCTCTGTTGGTTAGAAATGGCGCATCGTTAAATTTGTAAAGTTCCGTTCCTTGTTTCAATAGCACCCGCTCCGCCTGCTGTTCACGGAACGCCGTTCTGATCAGGCTATCTTTCTCCGTCATGGCTCCGACCTGAATCCAATTTAGGTCATGGTTTAGGATGTGTGCGTCGACGGGCATGATGCGCTCCTAAAACTAGTTTGCTAATGAGCAATATTAACAAACTTGAGCGCCGGCAAGTCCAGCGATCGCTTTGAGACACTCTGGGCAGAAGCAGGCACTGCCGTCACCCCCAGCTTTGAGTAGGGCTGCAGCAGGAATAACAGGCAAGGTAAAGCACCAGCAAGTCTGACCTGCCTCGCCATCAGCCATCTCGCAGTGGAATTCCTTCTGGCATTTCACGCACTCACTCATGGGAGTGCTTTACTTAGATCGCCGTGCCAGACCGACGCATGTCCAGCTGTTACAGTTATTGAGGTGAGTCAACATGCTTTTATCTCCGCCATGATTAAAAGTACTTTGCTGAAGTTAGTTGACGCTGATAGAGCCCTAGTAGGTGTAGGCAAAAGCTACGAATAACTAACGCTTTTTGTCCGATTTCTTCCGTAATTCATATTTGCGGGAAGTCGTCGAAATTTCATAAGTGCGTCAAAATCCAAGATGTCTATCTGCCGATTATTTTTCTTCATAAGTCCTAAATCACATAAGGCAGATAGTGTTCTACTGACGGTCTCATTTGTCAAGCCAAGATGGCTGCCGATGTCTTCTTGCTTCATTCTCAGCAAAAAAGATTTTTCTGAAAATCCTAATGTTTTAAATTTGAACGACAGACTGAGAAGAAATTTTGCGACTCTAGCATCGGCTGGTAAGCACGATGTCACAAATAGGATCTTTTGTTCATTGACTAGTTGCTTACTCATTTCAGTAATTAGGTGAAGTTTTAGAGTCTCACTTGCTATTTCATGCCGATTCAAAAACTCAATCGGTATCGTGATTAGCTCACAATCTGACAACGCGG
>JAULVH010000077.1:1193-2654 GCA_032111105.1 Burkholderiaceae bacterium
TCCCTGTCGTCGATAAGCGACATGAGCGGAGTCTCCTTGCCGGAGTCCTCCTCGTCGAAGCTCATGCCGTGCTTCTGATAAAGCTTGATGCAGAGGTCCAAGGCCGTGAGTCCGGAAACCTTTTCAGTTCCGTCCTTGTCAGTCCAGGTATTTTTTAAAAAACCCGAGAAGACAAGGTGGACGGCTTTACACTCATCACCCGAGGCATGCACACATTGCCCAGCCTTGATCTTTGAATGATGGAATCTGTAATTCTGATCATAAAAGGTATGTTCACGGGTGATGCCACAGAGATCAAACAGCTGACCAATAGAGGATCCAGTCCTCGGGGTACTATCACTGAACGACGTCGCCATATTTGTAATGTTTGTGGCGCCCCTAGATAAAGAATTTGTGATCAATGTTTTCATTTTTTTCTTCCCGAAAACTTTTAATGAAGGTGATTGGAATCAATTGTATGGTGAGAATATCGGCTCAATATTGCCTACATGTCAAAACCTGTTGATCTATCGCAAACTTGATGGACATCAATGTCAAAAAGTTTCTACTGAGAAATCTGCGTACAGCATGATGAATGGATCGCCAAAACGGAAGCACGTGACCAGGTGCGCGACCGGCGCTGTGCTGATTCTGATCTACCATCTCTGAGTTTTCCTGTCGGGTTGTGTCCCGCTTGCTCGATCGTGGTTGTCACCGGTACCTCAGGTATAGTTATGCCTCGTTCCTGCGGGCGCAAGCAATCATCGATCCCCGGACGCTGTAGGGACGATGACACCCGTACCGATCACGAGACACCTAAAACAAGAAAGCTCGCCAAGCATGGCCAACGAGCCAAGCGTTGTGCTGCCCGCGCTGGTGCGCATGGGACTGGCAGACGCAGAAGACCAACCCGACATCGTTCCCTTGACCGGTGGCGTTTCTTCACTGATCGTTCGCGTTGATACGCGTAACGGCCCCTTGTGCATCAAACAGGCGCTGCCTGAGTTAAAAGTAGCGTCCCACTGGAGCGCACCGCTGGCGCGCAATCATGCCGAGCTGGCCTGGATACGCGAGGTGGCCCGAACCCTGCCCGATGCCGTGCCGAAGATTCTGGGCGAAGACGCGCAGTCCTATTGTTTCGCGATGCAGTGGCTGGCACCGGAACAGCATCCGGTCTGGAAGAACCAACTGCGCGATGGTCATGTCCGTCCGGAATTCGCCGCGCAGGTCGCGCGCCGTCTGTCGCAGATTCATTCGACCACCGCAGGCCAGCCCGCGTTGGCCGAGCGATTCGCTTACGACCAGAATTTTTTCGAGCTGCGGCTCGATCCTTATTTCGGCGCCACCGCACTGGTACATACAGACTGCGCGAGCGTGCTGCAGGATTTGATCGCGCAGACAGCAGCTAACCGCCTGACACTGGTGCATGGTGATATCAGCCCTAAAAACATACTGGCGGGACCCGCGGGGCCGATTTTTCTG
>JAULVH010000078.1:0-3608 GCA_032111105.1 Burkholderiaceae bacterium
TGACAGAGCTGAAATGAGTCGTCAACTGGGTGACGTCATTGCAGGCTATGAGAGTTTTTTTGAATTTGATGAGCGCGAGCTCCATCTTTTGGAGGCGCTGCGTACGCTTAGACTAGTGCATTACTCCGCCTGGTTAGCTATGCGATGGGAAGATCCCGCGTTTCCATTAGCCTTCCCTTGGTTTAATTCTGTCCGTTATTGGCAAGATCGCATTCTTGAACTGCGTGAGCAAGTGGCACTGATGGATGAACCTCCTCTTTGGTCAATTTGATCAAGGTCAATTTTTTTAGGTAGTGCTTTGTTAGAGTCAGAGCAAATCATATTAAGTAAGGGAGCTATCATGTTTAAAAAAATTCTCGTTCCTACTGATGGATCACCGATATCTGAAAATTCAGCGAAGGCAGCCATAGAATTTGCTGCGGCCACTAATGCAAGTATTGTCGCTTTATCTGTGTCGCAGTTATATCCCTACATGTTGATGCCCGAGGCAGGTGCGATGTTGGATTTGTCTTCTTATGAAGAAGCGCAAGATCAGAGCGCGCAGGCCAATTCAGATAAACTTAAAACCCTGGCTGAAAATGCGAAGGTGGGATGCGTAGCCATCGTCAAGCGCGGCATCCATCCTTATGAGGAAATTATCGCGACAGCAAAAGAGACGCAATGTGACGCCATCTGGATTGCATCTCATGGCCGTCGCGGTTTAGATAAGCTCTTGTTAGGTAGCGAAACTCAACGCGTATTAGCGCACTCAACCCTACCTGTAGTGGTCTATCGCTAATAAATTTTAGTGAGTCATGAGTACAGGTACGGTCATCGACAAAAGTATTTCTCGCGTAGCACCACCAAGAACCATTTCGCGGAATCGGTTGTGACCGTACCCACCCATTACAATAAGCTCTATCTGTTCATCGGCACAATACGAGAGTAAAGCTTCAGCCTCATTACTACGCGTGTCACGACAGACTACGTTTACCTTAACACCATGCCGCGACAAATACAGCGCTATGTCGGCACCGGGCTGTTCGCCATGTGTTTCGGGATTAACCGTGGGATTAAAAATAATCAGATCCGTCCGGCTGCTTCGTTTTAGCAGAGGTAAGGCATTCACTATTGCGCGTGTTGCCGTCATGCTGGCATCCCATGCGATAGCTATCTTGGTTGGCAGGCTAGTAAATTTGCGTTGGTGGGGCATGATCAGTACGGGACGTACACAGTTCATCACTACCGATTCTGGAAAATCTGACATGACCCCAGGTACGCCGCACGTCGGATCAAATTGGCCTATCACGACAAGATCAGCATAGCGGGCCTGCAGTGCCATGCCACCTACGGCATCATCATCCATCAAGCGAGCTTCAACCGATGTAACGTGCGTTTCTTTGACTATGGTGCTGAAATTTTCCAGACTTTGGCTGGCATAGGCACGCAAATTTTTAAGATGATGATCAAACGTCGGATCATGCTGATTGAAGACACCTTGCTCAAACACCAAATGAGAAATTCCTGTCATGGCTGTGCCAATCAAGTGCGCCTGCGTACCTTCAGCAATGGCTGCTGCCAGATATATACGTTCGCGTGCCTGAGTGGTTTGATCTACGTGTACCAGTATGGATTTGTACGCCATGATGAGGCCCTTAAGAAAGCCAACTAACGATTATAGATTACATACGTAACAGCTCGCGCTCAAAGCTATTTCAAGAGACTGAAGCCAGAGTGACTAGCTGTCGAATGGTAGATGAAAATAAAGAGGTCATGTTTCGTAAAATTTGACTCAAGTCAAATATCTGGCAGCTTGCACGTCTTAGATATCGTCAGTATCGCGTCATCCATGGGACAGTGAGCCTATGAGTACACGCCATCTTTCATATTTGTTTGCGCCTAAATCGGTGGTTCTGATCGGTGCGAGTTCTCGCGCACATAGCGTAGGTGCGACGGTCTTATCCAATCTGCTGAGCAGTCGTGCCGGATGCGAGTCAGGTAGTCTGATGGCGATCAATCCCAACTACACACAACTTCAGGGCATACCCGTTTATCCGGATGTCGCTAGCCTTCCTCGTGTACCTGATTTAGCAGTCATTGCAACACCACCTTCAACAGTGCCTGGCTTAGTGGCCGAGTTAGGTGCTCGCGGCACACGAGCTGCAGTTGTGCTCTCAGCAGGCATGAATGCTGATCATGGTGATGGACGCAGCCACCGCCAAGCCATGCTTGATGCCGCACGCCCTTTTGTACTGCGTATTCTTGGCCCCAATTGCGTAGGTTTGATATCGCCTCACGCACATCTCAATGCCAGCTTTGCACACACAAATGCATTGCCAGGAAAAATTGCCTTTGTTTCGCAATCTGGTGCATTGCTAACAGCGATGCTGGATTGGGCACGTTCCAACAGCATAGGGTTTTCACACTGTATTTCTCTCTGTGATGTTGCTGATATAGATTTTGGTGACTTACTTGATTTTCTTGCGACAGACTTACAAACAACATCGATACTTTTATATATAGAAGAAATTCGTTCTGCACGTAAGTTCATGTCTGCAGCACGCGCTGCAGCACGTAGTAAACCTGTACTGGTAGTGAAAGCGGGTCGTGCGCCAGAAGGTGCGCGTGCAGCTGCTTCACATACTGGCGCGATGGCAGGTGTAGATGCCGTATACGAAGCCGCGTTTCGTCGTGCAGGCATGTTGCGAGTGATAAGTACGGAAGACTTGTTCGACGCCGCAGAAACATTAGCATGCGCTCGCCCATTGAGTGGCGAAGGTTTGCTGATTCTTACCAATGGTGGTGGCCCGGGTGTGATGGCCACTGATGCATTGATACTAGGTGGTGGTCGTCTCGCTAAGCTTGCAGATAGCACGCGTGAGGCACTCGATCAGATTTTGCCAGCCAACTGGTCAAAAGCAAATCCCATAGACATCATCGGTGATGCACCTGCAGAGCGCTACCGTCAGGCTTTATCTATACTTTTTGAAAAACAACCCGATAACCCTGTGCTATTCATACATGCGCCAACAGCCATCGTGCCTAGTCTGGATATCGCACGTATTATTTTGCCGCTCGCACTACGCACTGATCGTCATTTGCTGAGTTGCTGGATGGGTGAGGCAGGAGTTGCTCAGGCACGCCATGTGTTTGCACAAGCAGGGGTGCCGCAGTTCACCACGCCAGAACGAGCGGTGAAAGCTTTTCTTCAAACAGTGGAGTATCGACGCAATCAACAATTATTAATGCAAGTTCCTGCGGCGGATCCCGTATCAACTTTATTTGATCTTACGGCAGCTCGCGCCATCATAGATAGTGCGCTGTCACAAAATAGAACCTTGCTAAACGAAACTGAGGCCAAGGCCTTGCTTGCAGCTTGTGGGATTCCCGTCGTTGAAACTCGCGTTGCAACCTCGCCCGCACAAGCGCGTGTTTTAGCAGAACAGATAGCTTTTCCAGTTGTTGTCAAAGTACTTCTTACCACTCATCAGTTTGTCTCACATTAAGAAGTTGATCGTTGCGTTCACGGGACAACTCAAGTGCAGACCATGCTGCACTCTCAGAGTCGGGTGCTAGGAGATACCAAACACCTGAACGTAGCGTGATTTCGTATTCACGAAGCGCGTGAT
>JAULVH010000078.1:3618-10922 GCA_032111105.1 Burkholderiaceae bacterium
GTGGGCGGTGTCATCCTGGATTTGCCCAATGCAGATGCCGTTGAAGCAGCAGCCATGACTATTGAGGAGCGGCTACAACGATTGCGACCCGATGCCACTCTTAAAGGGTTTGCGATTCAATCCATGATTCACAGGCCTAATGCGCAAGAATTAATTGTGGGGGTTAGTACAGATCCTGTTTTTGGACCCGTTATTCTTTTTGGTCAGGGTGGGATTGCTGTTGAGGTGATGGATGACAAGGCGCTTGCATTACCACCCTTAAATACAGTGCTCGCCCGCGATTTAATTGATCGCACACGAGTAGCCCGTTTGTTGCAAGGTTACCGAGATCGTCCACCAGCCAATAAGGAGGCCATTGATCATTTGTTGATGCAGGTAAGTCAGTTGGTGATTCATCTTCCACAAATCATAGAGTTGGATATCAATCCTGTTTTAGCCGACGCAGAAGGTGTAATCGCGCTCGATGCCAGAATAAAAATTTCACCCTCAACGACACGATGTGCAGACGATCGCCTGGCGATACGCCCTTACCCGCACGATTTAGAGCAAACGATAGAGTGGATGGGTAAACCGCTACTCTTGCGGCCCATACGTCCTGAAGATGGCGATATGCATCAGCAATTTTTTAAGTCATTAGCCCCTGAGGATATTCATGCGCGACTGTTTGCGCAGGTGCGTCAATTGCAGCCTGGCATGCTGGTGCGCATGACACAAATTGACTACGACCGTGAAATGGCTTTCATTGCAGTTAGTAAGAACATGAGCGGGAGTGATGAAACTATCGGTGTCGTAAGAGGCATTGCAGACCCGGATAATGAAGATGCAGAATTTGCCATAGTAGTGCGCTCCGATCTCAAAGCTCAAGGCTTGGGACATGCATTGATGGTTAAGTTAGTCGATTATTTTCGATCTCGTGGGACGCGCCGTATGGTGGGCGAGACCTTGCCAAACAATCACGCACTGCTTCGACTAGCCAGAGAATTTAATTTTCAAATTCAGCGCGATTCAACATCCGATACCGTTGCGCTTACGCTTGATTTGCAGAGTCGCTAATTAAATTAGCAGCTATTTTTATTCATGAGGGCGGCAATTTCATTGAGTTTGAGTATTAAGCAAGAGGCAGAGACGCATGGTTTGGCAGTTTTGATTTAGGTCAAGGTAATTGCCGGGCAGTCTCTCTAGACTCGGCCGTGCCTCATAACAGCGCTCACCACAGAGGCGCGGGTGGCACGGAGCGGGACACGATGCTTACATCAACAACAGCTATACCGATTATTCATCAGGTGGAGTTTGATGCCACCTTGATTAGCCGACTTACTCAGAGCGGACCACGCTACACCTCCTATCCCACCGCAGATCGGTTTGCTGGAGATTTCAATGCACGCGATTACCAGCAAGCCGTAAGTCATGTGCGCGCTCGAGGCGGGCACCATCCCTTGTCACTGTATGTGCATATTCCTTTTTGTGACACGGTTTGCTACTACTGCGGCTGTAACAAGATAGTCACGCGTAATAAAGAAAAAGCAGCTATCTATCTTGATTACTTAAAAAAAGAAATTGCGATGCAGAGCAAGCTATTTGCTCACTGTAATCACGTTGAGCAATTACATTTTGGTGGTGGTACGCCTACGTATTTATCTGATGAGCAGATGCAGGACTTGATGGACCACATCCGGTATTGGTTTCGGTTGTCGGACGATGAAAAAGGTGAGTACTCCATTGAAGTCGATCCGCGTAGTGTGAGCGCTGAACGTATCCATCATTTGCGTCACCAGGGATTTAACCGACTTAGTTTGGGTGTACAAGATTTTGATCCTGAGGTGCAAAAAGCGGTTAATCGCATACAGCCAGAACAGCAAACACTGGAGATAATACGTGCAGCTCGCGAAGCTCAATTCCGATCGATCAGCATTGATCTCATCTATGGTTTGCCAAAACAGACCCTGGTGACTATGGAGCAGACACTGCAACAAGTCATTGCAGCCAATCCAGATCGAATCGCGGTTTATCACTATGCCCATCTGCCCCATCTGTTCAAACCCCAGCGACGTATTCATGAACACGACCTGCCTAGTTCGGATACCAAGCTTGATATGCTCGCTTTATGTATTAAGAAACTCAATCAGGCGGGCTATGTGTATATCGGCATGGATCATTTCGCCAAGCCCGATGATGAGCTCGCGGTAGCGCAACGGCAGGGGCGACTGCATAGAAATTTTCAGGGATACTCAACCCATGCAGAAGCTGATCTGATTGCCTGTGGTGTATCGGCTATTAGCTCAGTGGGCCAGTCGTATAGCCAGAACGTCAAAACTCTCGAGGAGTATTACGCGGCTCTGGATAAAGACGAGCTGCCGATAGCCCGCGGCTATAAACTGACTATAGATGATGTTATACGGCGCTTCATCATACAGATGTTGATGTGTAATTTTGAATTGTCGATCAGCTCGCTAGAGCAAGCATTCCCCATCACGTTTAAAGACTATTTTGTGACTGAGCTTGAACTGTTGCAGGAGTTTGCTGATATGGGTTTGCTGACCATGGATGACCAGTGGATTAGTGTGACTCTGCGGGGTCGGCTACTAATACGAAATATATGCATGGCCTTTGATCATCACCTTCAGCAAGCGCGGAGGTTACAATCAGAGACAGTTCGTTATTCTCAGACTCTGTGATCCTCTGATGTGACTCTAATAGCACTAGTACCAATTTTTCTGATCGGACTTCTGGGTGGCGTGCATTGTGTAGGAATGTGTGGCGGGATAGTAGGTGCATTTTCCGTTGCAGGTTCTTCTGGCAAGCCATTTCCCGTGAGGGTCGTTAGCCAGACCAGCTCAGCAGGTTTTTCTGCTGAGGGGAGTTTGCGCGTGCTGTCGTTTAATGCAGGCCGCATAGGCAGTTACATGATTGCCGGCGCAATAGCGGGTTTGTTAGGCAGCGTTCCGGCACTCTTAAACATAACGACACTACAAAGCATAGGTTATTGGTTCGCTAATCTGCTGTTGATTGCGCTGGGCCTTACGCTAATGAATCTCTGGCATGGTTTGGCGCGCGTTGAGTCCGTGGGGCGCTGGTTGTGGCGCAGTGTGCAGCCCTTGATTAGTCATTTTCTTCCGGTCCAAACCCTGTGGCAGGCGGCGGCATTAGGTGGTCTGTGGGGTTGGGTTCCCTGCGGTATGGTCTACAGCGTGCTGATGACGGCCTTGCTCACAGGCTCGGCATTGCACGGAGCACTAGTGATGTGTGCGTTTGGTTTGGGCACGCTACCTTTGTTATTTTCCATGGGTCTTTTGGGTACACGCTTGCAGGCTAATTTACAAAAGCCGGCTGTCAGAACGCTCGCAGGCTTGGTGGTTTTGAGCTTTGGATTATTAGGTATGTTTCGTCTATCAACTGGGATATCGCATGGCTGGCTGGATGCTGTGTGCATTACGCCCTCAATGAATCGATGAACACGCCAAACATGAAACCGCACGTTAATATGCCTTGTTTTCACTGCGGTCTCCCGGTACCTGAGGGCAGACTATGGCGTGTACGCGTTGATGCGATCGACCAGCCTATGTGTTGTCCGGGTTGTCAGGCTGTAGCGCAAGCGATAGTCGATTCAGGGCTAACTACTTACTACAGTAGTCGTCAGCAACTACCCGAAGGCGTTGCTGCGCCTTTGCCAGAAGCGCTGAGTTTGTATGATGCTCCTGAATTCGCAGCACAATTTTCAGGTGGCGACGGAGATGCACAAGCCCTTTTATCAGTCGAAGGCATACGCTGTTCGGCCTGCGTTTGGTTGATAGAAAAGCGACTCTCGCAAGTGCCAGGGTTTAAGAGTGCCCATCTGAATGTAACCACTGAAAAGCTGCAAGTAACGTGGGATGCAACTCACTCCAAGCCGAGTGACATCATTCGCGCTGTGCGCGAGGTTGGCTACGTTGCCTATCCTTTTGATCCCATCGCGCACGGAGAACTGTTACGTAAAAATACGCGCACACTGTTTAAGCGCTTGTTTGTTGCAGGTCTGTCGATGATGCAGGTCATGATGTATGCCGTACCGGTTTACCTGGCCGAAGCCGGAAGCATAGAGTCGGATTTAGAACAACTGATGCGCTGGGCCAGTTTAATTCTTACGCTGCCTGCGGTTGTGTATTCAGCGCAGCCTTTTTTTCGAGGTGCGTGGACAGACATTAAAGTGCGCACCCCCGGTATGGATGTGCCAGTCGCTTTAGGTATTGCGGCGGCTTTTATCGGGAGTACTTGGTCAACCATTGCAGGTGCAGGTGACGTTTACTTTGACTCCGTCACTATGTTTATTTTTTTGTTGTTAGCGAGTCGTTATGTCGAGCTTGTAGCTCGCCGTCGTGCAGCAGCTTCGCTGGAAAAACTGCAATACGCATTGCCAGAATCCGCTCATCTGATGACGGGTTTTCCAGATAGCCGAGGGACGACCATCGTTGCAGCCTCTACCCTGCGTGCAGGTGACTTCATACTCAGTAAGCCGGGCGAGGCAATTGCAGTCGATAGCATCCTCGTCGAGGGAGTAACCACGATAGATCTTTCGTTGCTAACTGGGGAAAGTCATCCTCAAGCCAGAGAGGTGGGTGAAGCGGTAGCCAGCGGTGCGGTCAACATTAGTCAGCCCGTGATATTACGCGTAGAAAAAGTCGCCAGAGACAGTACCTTGTCTGCCTTAATTCGTTTAATAGAAAGTGCAGGGCAAGGCAAACCTACGATAGCTCAGTGGGCCGACCGTGTGGCCGCGTGGTTTGTCAGTGTGCTGCTATTTTTTGCATTAGCTGTACTCGTGTTTTGGAGCATTCATGATGCAGCACGTGCGTGGCCTATCGCTATTGCAGTGCTGGTCGTATCTTGCCCTTGTGCTTTGTCATTAGCGACACCTTCGGCACTAGCGGCAATTACTGATCGACTACTCAGACAAGGCGTGCTGGTCATACAGCCGCATGTAATTGAGACGTTGTATCGCACCACACATGTGGTGTTTGATAAAACCGGAACACTGACGGAAGGACGACCTCAGCTAAGTAACACCACCGTTTTTAGTGAGGTTAGTCGCGAGCAGGCGCTGCTGATGGCCGCCGCACTTGAAGCGGGAAGCGCTCATCCTTTATCGCGTGCTTTGGTTCTGGCAGCAGAGCATCTTCCTGCAGCTGATATGTCAATTGATACGCTTATTGATTACGTAGGGCAGGGCCTGGAAGCGATGATCGATGGGCAGCTGCATCGCATAGGAAATCATGACTTTGTTTCGGCAGTCGCTGGTGCTGCATTGAACGTGGATGAGCCTGATGACATGACCTGCGTGTACTTGGGTGCGACGTCGGGTTGGTTAGCGCGATTTGATTTGTCCGATGCACTTAAACCAGAGGCAGCGGATGTGGTGCGCTATTTTCAGATGCGCGGCAAGCGCGTTATTTTGCTCTCCGGAGATGCACCGGGCATAGTCAACCGATTGGCTGATACGTTACTTATAGACGAGGCACGAGGCGGCATGCTGCCCCATCAAAAGCTGGAGTTTGTGCAGCAACTGCAAAGTCAGGGTGCACGAGTGACGATGGTAGGCGACGGAATGAATGATGCCGCTGTATTGCGTGCAGCCGATGTATCGTTTGCCATGGGCTCAGGTGCGGCATTAGCGCAGTCGCATGCTGATGCGGTGCTACTTTCGGGCAGGCTCTTATCGCTGATCGATGCTGCAAAAGCCGCCACCGCCTGCATGAAGGTGATACGACAAAATTTGGTCTGGGCGACCATTTACAATCTTCTCGCTATACCTGCGGCTGCATTTGGCTTGCTGGCACCCTGGATGGCAGGACTGGGTATGTCGGTCAGTTCAGCGGGCGTTGTGCTTAATGCGCTGCGCCTTGAGCGGTTACCGCGTCGTTCACATTTTTCGGAAAAGGCCCGTTAATGGAAGCCCTGTACTTGTTGATTCCTTTGTCCGTGGTGGTGGTCTTTGCAGCACTTTGGGTGTTCTTTCGCGCCATGGATAGCGGGCAGTTCGACGATCTGGAAGGCCCAGGTATGCGAATACTGCAGGATGACGACAGCATCCATTCTGATACCGGCGAGTCACGCGCAAATATCAAGAAATAACTTAATGTGGGTTGCGCTCCCCATCGGGTCAAATTTGACTCAAGTCAAGGAAATTTGCTCACTTGAAACGTAACCTTCGGGCATCTTCGTCGTATACCTCAGGGAGTTTTTGTGGACACAGCACTGAACTACAACTACAAGGTCGTCAAGCAATTTGCTGTGGCAACCGTAGTGTGGGGGGTGGTGGGCATGCTAGTAGGGGTGATCATCGCCGCCCAACTCGCCTGGCCAGCACTGAATTTTGATACAGCCTGGCTGACGTATGGTCGCTTACGGCCCTTACATACCAATGCGGTGATATTTGCCTTTGGTGGTTCGGCATTGTTTGCGACGTCCTACTATGTGGTGCAGCGAACCTGTCAGGTACGTCTATTTTCAGATGCGCTAGCCTCCTTCACCTTTTGGGGATGGCAACTAGTCATTGTGGCTGCCGCCATCACGCTACCTTTAGGTATGACGAGCGGTAAGGAATACGCTGAACTCGAATGGCCGATAGATATTCTGATCGCGCTGGTTTGGGTCTCGTATGCAGTCGTGTTTTTTGGCACGCTCTGGAAACGTAAGACATCGCATATCTATGTAGCCAACTGGTTTTATGGCGCCTTCATTTTGACGGTCGCCATTTTGCATATTGTGAATTCGGCCGCGATGCCAGCCACAATGACGAAATCCTATTCAGCCTACACTGGTGTACAGGACGCGATGATTCAGTGGTGGTACGGTCACAATGCGGTAGGCTTTTTTCTCACCGCCGGCTTTTTGGGCATGATGTATTACTTCATTCCTAAGCAAGCTGAGCGTCCTGTATTTTCGTATCGCTTGTCCATCGTTCACTTTTGGGCGCTAATTTTTACCTACATGTGGGCAGGCCCGCACCATCTGCATTACACCGCATTGCCCGATTGGGCGCAGTCGCTGGGCATGGTGTTCTCGTTGATTCTATTGGCGCCTAGCTGGGGCGGCATGATCAACGGCATCATGACACTCTCGGGTGCGTGGCATAAATTGCGCGACGATCCTATTTTGAAATTCCTCGTTGTCTCCTTATCTTTCTACGGCATGTCGACCTTCGAAGGTCCGATGATGTCGATCAAAACAGTCAATGCGCTGTCGCACTACACCGACTGGACCGTCGGCCACGTGCACTCCGGTGCGCTTGGATGGGTGGGTCTCGTGTCTATGGGTTCTATCTACTACCT
>JAULVH010000078.1:10968-15257 GCA_032111105.1 Burkholderiaceae bacterium
GGCTTGATGTGGCGTGCAGTAAATACCGATGGCACCTTGACCTACACCTTTGTTGAGAGTGTAAAAGCGACCTTCCCATACTACGTGGTACGTCTGTCAGGTGGTCTGTTGTATTTGGCGGGCATGCTGATCATGGCATACAACACCTATAAGACAGTCATAGACAGTAAGCCGGTTGATACCCGCATACCTGCGCTGACTGGCGCTCACGCCTGAGTAACGGAGAGACTAATGAAATTTACTCATGATCAAATTGAACGCAAACCTTGGCTACTGATATTGCTGGTGATTTTGGTTGTCAGCATCGGTGGCCTGGTTGAAATCGTTCCGCTGTTCTTCCAGAAATCAACCACCGAACCCGTTGCAGGCCTCACGGTGTACAGCCCGCTCAGGTTGGCAGGGCGTGATGTCTATATCCGCGAGGGTTGCTACAACTGTCACTCGCAGATGATTCGTCCTTTCCGCGCTGAGACTGAACGCTATGGGCATTATTCAGTGGCCGGTGAATTTGTGTACGACCGACCATTTCAGTGGGGCTCCAAACGCACTGGCCCCGATCTGGCTAGGGTAGGTGCTCGTTACAGCGATGATTGGCATCGTACGCATTTGAATAACCCTCGCGATCTGGTTCCTGAATCGAATATGCCGGCCTATCCCTGGTTGGCTACAGCGATGCTGGATCCCCAATCGGTGGTTTTACATTTAAACGCCCTCAAACGATTAGGTGATCCGTATACCGATGAGCAAATTGCGGCTGCCCCTAAAGAGTTAGAAGGAAAAACAGAACAGGATGCGCTGGTCGCTTATCTGCAAGGTCTGGGTATACACATCAAGGCACGGAGATAATCATGGACTTTATACAATGGGTTTCAGATGCGCGAAGTGTCGTCACACTGATTAGCATGATGACGTTTATCGGCATAGTCATCTGGGCATATAGCGGCGCGCGCAAACAAGATTTTGATGAGGCCGCCATGCTGCCTTTTGCAGACGACGAATCATTGACCACCAAAGCGCAGGAGCCACATCATGGCTGATTTCACGAGTGGGTTCTGGGGAATCTACATCACTGTTTTAACGATAATTTCGGTGTTTGGATGTGCCTGGCTGTTGTGGTCACAATCGACTATTAAAACGGCTTTGACTAAAGATGGTCAGGTTGAAACAACCGGCCATAGCTGGGATGAAGGTCTGGAGGAACTGAACAATCCGATGCCGCGCTGGTGGATGTGGCTTTTTTATATCACTATAGTTTTTGGTTTGGCGTATCTCTTTTTGTATCCGGGTTTGGGTACGTACGAAGGAAAACTAGGTTGGGCTTCAAAAAGCCAGTACGAGGATGAGTTAAAACTCGCCGATGAAGAATATGGCCCCTTGTTTGCTAAGTACCAGCAGGTTGATTTAAAAACCCTCGCGAGTGATCCGCAAGCACACGCCATTGGTGAGCGTTTGTTTTTAACGTATTGCGCTCAGTGCCATGGGTCGGATGCGCGTGGCAACAAGGGGTATCCAAATCTGACGGATGCTGATTGGCTCTATGGTGGTAATCCCGAGATCATTAAGGCCAGTATTCTGAAGGGGCGCAACGGCATGATGCCTCCCATGGGGGCGGCATTGGGCACTGAAAAAGATATTGAAAACGTGGCTCACTACGTAATGTCTTTGTCGGGGTCTGCAGCCGATCCTATCAAGGCAGCGGTAGGCAAGGAAAAATTCGCAGCTTGCGTAGCCTGTCATGGCGCTGATGGCAAAGGTAATGCAGCGTTGGGTGCCCCTAACTTGACCGACAAAACCTGGCTGTATGGTGGCAGCGTTGCAACCATCATGGAAACCATACGCGGTGGTCGTAACAATGTGATGCCAGCATTCGCCGATTTTCTTGGTGAAGCTAAGATTCATGTCTTGAGTGCTTACGTCTGGGGTTTATCGAATACCTCGACATTGCCCGCGGCGAGTAAGTAAGGGTTGCTATGGACAGTGCCTCACCAGACGTTGCAGTAGTCAAAATGTATAAAGCGCGGGAAGAAATCTACCCGCGCGAAATACAAGGAAGATACGCGTCTCTGCGCTGGTTTTTTGTCTGGGCAACTCAATTAATTTTTTACGGGTTGCCCTGGCTCGCGTGGAATGGCAGACAAGCTGTCCTGTTCGATCTGGGTGCACGTAAGTTCTATATCTTTGGCATTGTTTTATGGCCGCAGGATTTTATTTATCTTGCAGCGCTATTAATTATCAGTGCCTATTCGTTGTTTTTATTCACTGCAATTTTCGGTCGTGTCTGGTGTGGGTTTGCCTGCCCGCAGACGGTGTACACCGAAATTTTTATGTGGATAGAGCGCAAAATTGAGGGCAGTCGCAGCGCGCGTATGCGCTTAGATCGGCAACCAGCATCCCTGGAAAAATTTTCCAGAAAATTTGCCAAGCATCTGAGTTGGGGCGCGTTGGCCTTATGGACAGGATTTACATTCGTAGGTTATTTCACGCCGATTACGGTATTAGCGAATGAAGTGTCTACATTAACGCTAGGCCCATGGGAATGGTTTTGGGTGATGTTTTACTCATTTGCCACCTACGGCAATGCGGGTTGGATGCGTGAGCAAGTCTGTAAGTACATGTGTCCGTATGCACGCTTTCAAAGCGCCATGTTTGATAAAGACAGCCTGATCATTACCTATGACACTGGTCGTGGTGAGCCACGCGGGTCGCGGCATAAAGATGAGCCAGCCGCCGCCAAAGCCTTGGGTGATTGCATAGATTGTTCTATGTGCGTGCAAGTTTGTCCAACGGGTATCGATATCCGCAAAGGCTTGCAGTACGAATGTATTGGGTGTGGTGCGTGCGTAGATGCGTGCAATAGTGTGATGGACAAAATAGGATCACCTCGCGGCCTGGTGCGTTTTTGGACTGATCATGCGCGGGTTAATCGCTGGTCGGCTGATCAAATTTTGCGTCATATGTTACGCCCGCGAGTACTGATCTATTCAGCTATTTTGCTGATTATTGTGAGTGTTTTTTTCGGAACGCTCTTTACCCGAACTCCGGTAAAAATGGATGTAATACGCGACCGTGGATCGATGGGCCGTGAGATAGAAGAAGGTATGATAGAAAACGTGTATCGCTTGCAGATAATGAACACTGATGAGAATCCACACCGGTATCACATCAGCGTGAGCGGCATAGAGAGCATACAGTTACAAGGTGCAGGCGATTTTTCATTGCAAGGTACCGAATCCAGTGCGGTGCCAGTTAATGTTCGGCTGGCTCCTCTCAAAGGCGATAAGGGTTCTAACAAGATTTGGTTTACATTGACTGATATCGATAACCCAGACGTACAGGTAAAAGAAAAAGCAGTATTTTTTGTGCCGCGTTGACCTGGAAAAATCATGACGACATTAGATGCGCTAGATAAGCAGACCGCTCCTTGGTACCGTCATCGCTGGCCTTGGCTATTGATGTTGGGTCCATGTGCTGTAGTCGTGGCTGGTTTTGTGACTATGTGGATTTCATTTACGGGTGCCGATGCGCTGGTAGTCGATGACTACTATAAACAAGGCAAGGCCATTAATCAGGATTTGCGGCGTGATCATGTCGCTGCAACCCTAGGCCTGGAATTTTCACTGCGCTACGATGCAGCTTCAGACAAGCTGACAGGCGGGATGAAAGGCCTGACGAATGAATTGCCGCTGACGCTGATGTTGATTCATCCTACCGTGCCTCAGAAAGACAGGCGCATGATAGTTAAACCAGATTCACGGGGTGAGTTTTCCATAGCGTTACCAATGCTCGAGCGTGCTCACTGGCAGGTACAAATAGAAGATGCGGCGCGTAGTTGGCGGCTTCAGGGTGACTGGAGCTGGCCGCAAGAAAATAGTATAGACATTCAACCCTTGCAGCCCAAGGTATAGAGTGCAACGGAAGGAGACCGGATCATGTTGAGACTGGCGATGTCGGTGCTGTGGCCATCGTTTTTGACGGCGATACTTGCAGAAGGTTTTTTCTTCTCGGTGTTTGACCCAGCCGATTTGATGTTGGTGGGCGGTCATGTCGATTTGCCACCGATTGCTGCCTACACCATAGGTTTTTTCTTTTTTTGGACATTTTGCTCTTTGGCGAGCATGATCAGTATTTATTTGCTGCGTACTGAACTGCCGACTCAACCACCGTTTTAATACGGTGATTGTTTAATCACATAGTTCGGTACCCGCTGCGAGCGCTCGCAGCTTTATCAGGTCAAGCAATTCAATCTCGCGATTAGCTACTCGCAGTAAGCCTTGTTTTTTTAGCCGTGA
>JAULVH010000078.1:15267-28386 GCA_032111105.1 Burkholderiaceae bacterium
TCGGCTTATGCTTTCTATCGTCAGTCCCAGATAATTACCGATTTCTTCGCGCGACATACGCAACTGAAACGTCGTTGACGAATATCCGCGTGCAGCATAACGCGAGGACAAGTTAGTAAGAAATGCGGCAAAGCGTTGCTCCGCCCGCATATTCCCAAGTAGCAGCATGACATTTTGTTCGCGTGTGATCTCTTGGCTCATCATGCGGTGAAAGTGATGCAGCAGACTAGGGATACTGCCAAATAATTCTTCGAGTCGTGCGAATGGAATTTCACAGACTTCACTGTCTTCCAGGGCCATCGCATCGCAGTGGTGGTGCTCTGTGCTGATCGCGTCCATACCGAGTAGTTCGCCCGCCATTTGAAAACCAGTGACATGCTGCTCACCCGAGGGGCTGATTTGGTAAGTTTTGAAATGGCCGAGTCGTATGGCGTAAAGATTGGTAAAGGCATCGCCGATCCGATACAGATGCGTGTCCTTAGGTATCTTGCGGCGACGACCGATAATGTCATCGAGTCGGCTCATGTCTGATTCGCCCAAACCCATAGGCAAGCAAAGCTGATGCATGCTGCAAGCTGAACAACTCGCCTTGAGGGCGCTGATGTTCAGGTTAGGGCTAGGTGTAACGACTACAGGCTGATTCATGAAATTTTTCAAAAGGAATCGTGCTGCAAATTTAACCGATTTGTGTCTCTGCGGCTATGCCTGATTGAAAATAGCCCTGATTTAGCGTGCTATTCCACGGCCTCGTAAGGCAATCCCACGTAGTTTTCGGCTATCGTTGTCTGTCCTGCAAGTGAGCTGGTGTAGTAGTCCAGCTCCGCTTCTTGTATGCGCTGATTGAAGGGATCATCTGAGAATTTATGCAATATAGACGTCATCCACCATGAAAAACGTTCTGCTTTCCAGACCCGGCGCAGGCAGATTTCGGAATACTTAGAGATTAAATCCAGTCGGTTTTCTTTGTAGCGTTTACGCAGAATAGTATAAAGAGTGTAAACATCACTGGCAGCGAGATTTAAGCCTTTAGCGCCAGTAGGCGGCACTATATGCGCCGCATCGCCCACCAAAAATAATTGGCCAAACTGCATAGGCTCCGCAACAAAGCTTCGTAAAGGAGCAATACTTTTTTCTATCGACGGGCCAGTTACTAAAGATTCAGCATCGGCCGCTGGTAAGCGTGTGCGCAGCTCATCCCAAAAGCGTTGGTCTGACCAGTTATCAACTTTATCGTCTAACGAGCATTGCACGTAATAACGCGACAGCATGCTAGAACGCATACTGCACAAAGCGAAACCACGTTCATGGTTGGCATAGATAAGCTCTTCAGATACGGGTGGAGTGCGAGAAAGAATTCCCAGCCATCCAAAAGGATAGACCCGCTCAAACAGTCGTATAGATTCCGAGGGTATAGATTTACGGGCAACCCCGTGAAAACCATCACAGCCTGCGATGTACTCACATTCGACTGTGTGTGTTTGTCCATCGCAGATGAAACTCACGCTGGGTTTATCGCTGTAAAAATCATGGAGAGCGACTTGATCGGCTTCATAAAACGTAGTGGAGCCTGACTGTTTGCGTGCATCCATTAAATCTTTGGTGACTTCGGTTTGGCCGTAAACCATCACAGTTTTTCCGCCTGTTAGTGCTTTTACATCGATACGTTCTAGCCGGCCCTGGAAAGAAAGTGCAAAGCCTTCATGCACATGACCTTCGCTATCCATACGTTGCCCAACTTGCGCTTCGCGCATCAGCATCTGTGTGCCTTGCTCAAGTACACCTGCGCGTATGCGCGAGAGTACGTAATCGGGCGACTTGGTTTCTATGATGATGTTGTCTATGCCCTGCAGTTCGAGCAGCCGGCCTAGCAAAAGGCCAGAGGGGCCTGCGCCTATGATGGCAACCTGAGTTTTCATGGGTGATGTCCGGTAGTGCGAACAACGTTCGCGATAGTCTGAATAACTACCGGATGGTGACCCAAACAGGGGTCAACAGGAATAGACTTTCCTTGATGAAACTTGTACATTTCAAGGATTTTCTACGTAATTCGACCTAGTTATGTCTAACTCGAACTTAGCCCTCGCCAAAGTCCCTGTGTTCCAGCTTTATGGGGAAGATGACCAGCCACTGGCTCCTGATCTGATCCATTGCGAATCGATCGCCTCACGCAGCCGCTTGCACAATTGGGAGATCCGCCCACACCGACACCATGGATTGTTTCAAGTGCTGTGGCTAGAGCAAGGTGAGGCGAATTTTCAGCTTGATGGCCGGCGCGGGCAGCTATCAGCAGGCAGGGTCTTATTGCTGCCGCAGCATTGCGTGCACGGATTTACATTCGCAAAAGAAGCACAGGGAATGGTCGTGACCTTTGCTTATTCTTTGCTCGCCAAAGTAGAGACTCATCTGGCGCAGCAACTTATGGGACTTGCCGAGCCCGTGCATTGCCAGCTCAGCGACCTTGGTAGCGACGGGATGGTTGAAGCAGGACTACGCGCTTTGCATTTGGAATATCAGCAGCGTGATGCATATCGTCAAACAGTGATTGAGTCATTGTTGAATTGCATATTAGCCTGGGTAATACGCAAAGATCTTGCTCAAACGAGTGATCAAGGGATGATGCCCGTTGAACGTGCACGTCAGCATTTGACGCATTTTATAACGTTAATAGATGCAAATTATGCCAAGCACATTCCACTTGAACAGTATGCAGTTAGTCTGGAAATTAGTGTCGCGCATCTAAACGCAATTTGCCGTCAAGTTAGCGGCCGATCAGCTCTGCAACTTATACATGAGCGATTGATGCTTGAAGCAAAACGAGAGTTGATTTACACCGTGATGACGATTAAAGAAATTTCAGAGTTTCTTGGTTTTACTGACCCTGCGTATTTCACTCGGTTTTTTAAGCGTCAGGAAGGTATGTCGCCACGCGATTTTCGACTGCAATCATCAGCAGCTGTTCGGGCGGCTTAATCCATAGGAGAGAGTTCAGTTATATGCGAGAGCCTCGCTGCGTTTATGCAGACGAGGCATACCTGACAAGCTAAAACAATCTCAGGGTAATAGTATCGCCAACTCGGCAGCACCATTCAGCAGTATGGGTAAAAATTCATTTTCCATTTGTTCTCGTGAGACGCGTGAAGATTGTGCGCCCACATTTAATGCGGCGGCAACCGCTCCGGAAGCACCGCGTACAGGCACAGCAATAGACCGCAGACCGATTTCTAATTCTTCTTCCACAATCGCATAACCTTGTTCGGCAGTTTCGTTCAAAATTTCTCTTAATCGCTCTTCAGATACGATCGTACGTTCTGTCAAAGGACGCAGGGGTACTTTAGAAAAATAGGTATTTAAGTCACTCTTAGTAAGCGCCGACAACATGACCCGACCTAAAGAAGTGCAGTAAGCTGGTAGGCGACTACCCGTATTCAATGCGATAGACATCACGCGCGAAGTTTGCGAGCGAGATATGTAAAGAACCTCATGGTGTTCTAGTACGGCTAGTGAACAGGATTCACCTAAAGTTAAGCTCACGTTATTAAGACAAGGTTGTGCAGATATCGTTAAGGGTGTCGACGATAGATACGAATAACCGAGCGTGAGAACTTTTGGTTTAAGAAAAAAATTATTCGCTTCGGAGTCGGCGTAGCCTAGCTGCTTGAGTGTGAAGAGGCAGCGTCGCACGGCAGCACGGGGTATACCCGTTTTATGGCTGAGTTGCGCAATCGTCATAGCTCGACGATGGTCGCTGAATGCTTTGACGACCGCCAGCCCCCGCGCTAGTGACGTCATAAAACTAGGATTAGTTAATGCATCGATTTGTTCGGCGATGGTGAGAGGTTTGGTTGGTTGTGATGCTACTGGTGCAGCGTCTTGCGTAGCATCAAGCTCTGTATCGTGCGTAGCCTCTGGTGTGGCATCGAGCTCTGCATCGTACGTAGTCTCTGGCGTGGCATCGAGCTCTGCATCGTAAGTAGTCCCTGGCGAGGCATCGAGCTCTGCATCGTACGTAGTCTCTGGCGTGGCATCGAGCTCTGCATCGTGAGCAGTAGACTCTACCAGGTCTGAATGCGGGGAATTTGTCAGCGTATCAGTGATGTAAGAAGAAGTATTCTGCATGATTATGTCGCTATGAAAATGGACGATGGGGCGCGCGAACGCTGTGATTTTTCGATCGCGAGGACGTGCAGCTCAGTTACCGTAGCGGAACTCAATGTTTAATTGATAATCCTTGTTGCTGGCAGCCCTAACTTGCTTCGGTCCCTTATCTAAATCCGTTATTTCGTTGCGTAAGCCTGACACTGACCCACGACTGACATTTTGAGGTTCGACCATCGAACAAAAAATAAACCAGCAGTCTTGCAGTGGAGTAATCCCGTCTATACACTGGGCATGTGTTCCGTAATCAATAGTTTGTGCGGTTATCGTTCGGATATGGTACCGATATCGTTCCGCACATAAATTGATTCTTAAATTGATTCATAAATTGATGCTTGAGTTGGTTGCTTAGAAAATTTTTTTAAGCTGTGCAATCACACGAATCGATCGCGGCCTGCAAGATTTTTCGTAGCCCATTTCTATGTAAAGGATTTTTGAGTGGTTAACAAAATTGTTCCTGATGTGAAGCAAGCGTTAGCGGGTATTCATGATGGGGCTACCGTGATGATCGGCGGCTTTGGCAATGCGGGTATGCCACGTGAATTGATAGATGCACTGATAGATCAGGGCGCGACCGATTTAACGATAGTCAATAACAATGCAGGTAATGGCGACACAGGGTTGGCTGCATTGCTAGCTGCGCGTCGGGTAAAAAAAATTATTTGTTCTTTTCCACGTCAGGCCGATTCACATGTGTTTGACGCGCTCTATCGTAGTGGCGATCTGGAACTTGAGTTAACCCCACAGGGAAATCTTGCCGAGCGTATTCGTGCCGCAGGTGCTGGAGTAGGTGCTTTTTTTTCACCTACGGGTTATGGCACTCTGCTGGCAGAAGGCAAAGAGACGCGACTCATCAATGGTAAAAACTATGTGCTCGAATATCCGATACATGCAGATTTTGCGTTGATAAAAGCATTAAAGGGAGATCGTTGGGGTAATCTTGTTTATCGTAAAGCAGCACGTAACTTCGGTCCCATTATGGCGACAGCCGCCGCGTGTACGATAGTTCAAGTCGATCAAGTGGTTGAGCTGGGTGAATTAGATCCTGAGGTCATAGTCACGCCGGGTATTTTTGTTCAACGCATAGTTCAAGTTACCGGAGGTCAGGCATGAAGCGATTTACCCGAGATGAAATCGCACTCCGTGTAGCGCGTGATATTCCTGAAGGATCCTACGTTAATCTGGGCATAGGTTTGCCAACGTTAGTAGCAAACCACCTTGATTCGTCGCGTGAAGTTTTTTTGCATAGCGAGAATGGCATTCTGGGTATGGGGCCTGCACCCGCTAAAGGTCAGGAAGATGAAGACCTGATCAACGCAGGTAAGCAGCCCGTCACCTTGCTAACAGGTGGAGCCTATTTTCATCATGCCGATTCGTTTTCTATGATGCGAGGTGGGCATCTCGATATCTGCGTGCTCGGTGCATTTCAGGTTTCACGCACAGGAGACCTCGCTAATTGGCACACCGGTGCACCAGACGCCATACCCGCAGTCGGCGGCGCTATGGATCTCGCTATTGGTGCTAAGCGCGTCTTTGTCATGATGGAACATCAAACCAAAACAGGCGAAAGCAAAATTGTCGATCAATGTACTTATCCATTGACAGGTATGTCGTGCGTTAGTCGTATCTATACTGATCTGGCAGTCATTGATGTGACTAAAGCTGGTCTGGTTGTACGAGAGATGGCAGAAGGATTATCACTGCCAGAGCTGGAAAAAATTACCGGCGTGCCCCTCAAAGCTGAATAAATTTTTAATTATTTTTGATTTTATTTCCTCCTAAAAGATAACTATGAAACACGCCTTTATTTGTGATGCACTTCGTACGCCTATTGGCCGTTTTGGTGGTGTTTTTAAAGATATGCGTGCAGATGATTTAGGTGCACTCGTGCTACGTGCTTTGCAAGAACGTAATCCAACGGTGGAGTGGAGTGATGTGCAAGAAGTTATTTTTGGTTGCGCAAATCAGGCAGGTGAAGATAATCGTAATGTGGCACGTATGTCTCTGCTATTAGCGGGTTTGCCGATTGATGTGCCGGGTGTCACTATTAATCGTTTGTGTGGTTCAGGTATGGATGCAGTAGGAACAGCGTCGCGCATGATTAAGTCAGGTGAGGCAGGCTTAGTTATTGCGGGTGGTGTTGAATCCATGACCAGAGCACCTTTTGTTATGGGTAAAGCGGATAGCGCTTTTTCGCGTAACGCGCAATTATTTGATACGACGATAGGATGGCGTTTCATTAATCCTCAAATGAAAGCCTTGTATGGCGTTGACTCTATGCCAGAGACAGCTGAAAACGTAGCAACTGATTTCCATATCAATCGCGCTGATCAAGATGCGTTTGCAGTAGCGAGTCAAAACAAAGCAGCAGCTGCACAAGCTTCCGGCGTATTGGCTGACGAGATTATCCCGGTCATTATTCCTCAGAAAAAAGGTGATCCCATCACCGTAATGCATGATGAGCATCCACGTGCTACCAGTGTTGAGGCACTGGGCAAATTAAAAGGTGTAGTCAAGCCCGATGGCACAGTCACTGCGGGTAATGCTTCCGGTGTCAATGATGGTGCTTGTGCTTTGTTATTGGCTGACGAGGCGCATATTAAAAACTACGAATTAACGCCGCGTGCTCGCATCATAGGTATGGCAACTGCGGGTGTAGCTCCGCGCGTCATGGGTATAGGTCCGGTACCTGCTGTGAAAAAATTATTGCAGCAGACAGGCATGACAATAGACCAGATGGATGTCATCGAACTAAATGAAGCTTTTGCAGCGCAGGGCTTAGCTGTGTTGCGCGAGTTAGGAATTGCAGATAATGATGCGCGGGTCAATCCTAACGGTGGAGCAATCGCACTTGGACATCCTTTGGGTATGAGTGGTGCCCGACTGGTAACGACGGCGATGTACCAGCTGCAAAGAACCGGTGGTCGTTATGCCTTGTGCACTATGTGCATAGGTGTGGGGCAGGGGATTGCATTGATGATAGAGCGAGTTTAATTCGATCTGCTGAGTAACAGCGTATTTTATGTGCGAGTAGTCACACGATATTCGTAGTGCTCTCAGCGCCAGAAATACGCACACAACAATAAAAATAATTTTCGAGACAAGGATCACCATGTTGGATCTACGACCCTATCGATTGCCTGCAGCAGGCACTCAACCGGCGTATTTAACACCGGCGTATGGATCGACAGTTAAACGTTCCCCGTCGCAGCCCTTGATTCTTTTGCCTCAATCATTATCAGAATTAACCGGTCCAGTGTTTGGTCATGATCGTGTTTCCGCAAGCGACGCCGATCTGACCCGACAGCACGCAGGAGATCCGATAGGTGAGCGCATTATCGTTACCGGTCGCGTGTTAGATGAAGATGGAGCCGCTGTTTCAAATACATTGATAGAGCTTTGGCAGGCTAACGCCGCAGGACGCTACCAGCATAAAAATGATCAGCATGATGCGCCGTTAGATCCTAACTTTACCGGGACAGGCCGCACCATGACGGATGCTCAGGGTAACTATCGTTTTCTTACCGTCAGACCCGGTGCGTATCCCTGGCGTAATCATCCCAATGCCTGGCGACCCGCACACATACATTTTTCTTTATTTGGACACGCATTCGCAACACGGTTAGTAACGCAGATGTATTTTCCTGGCGATCCACTACTACCGTTTGATCCTATCTATAACAGCGTCCCAGATGAAGCGGCACGCAAACGTATGATTTCGCAGTTCGCGCTTGAACTGACAGAACCGGAATATGCATTGGCATTTCGATTCGATATCGTGCTGCGTGGTCGACAAGCTACTCCCATGGAGAAATGAGATGAGTACAGGATGGACACCATCACAAACTGTCGGCCCGTATTTGCATATAGGACTAGATTGGTTAAACACGACAGAACTAGCTGCAGCCGATGTCGCGGGTGAACGCTGCATCATTCAAGGACAATTGAGTGATGCCGATGGCGCACCCATACCCGATGGGATGATAGAAATTTGGCAGGCGAATTCCTTTGGCAAATACGACCATCCCTTAGATCAGCGAGATTTACCGATAGAAAAAAACTTTGCAGGATTTGGGCGTACACCCACCGATGCGCAGGGCTGCTTTAAGTTTTCTACTATTAAGCCGGGTCGTGTTCCTGCAGCTAATGGTGTTATGCAGGCACCGCATATTTTGGTGGGTATCTTTGCGCGGGGATTAATTAAGCAACTGGTGACGAGGATATATTTCCCCGGTGATGATCATGATGCAGATCCTGTCATGATGCACATACCCACCGAGCGTCGCTCCACCTTGATTGCCAAGGCGCTAGATAAGCAGCCTGGAGTCTATGGTTGGAATGTCGCCATAGGTAGCGGACAGCATGAAACAGTTTTTTTTGAACTCTGATCTCATACCAAGGTATTTTTTTCATGACCTACCGCCGTCTTACGTCTGCCATGTTTTCTTCTGAGAGTATGGCGACCTTATTTTCACCCGCCACTACAGTGCAGTGCATGCTGGATGTCGAGGCTGCTTTAGCACGCGCTCTGGCCTTAGAAGGATTGATACCTGCCCAATCAGTTTTGCCGATAGAGCAGGCGTGTCATGCAGATCAGATCGATATGCACTCTCTGATAATTGATGCACGTCAGGCAGGTAATCTTGCTATTCCCCTGGTTAAGCAACTGACCGCCAAGGTCGCCATCATACATGCTGAGGCAGCACGCTATGTGCACTGGGGCGCGACGAGTCAGGACATTATCGATACGGGTTTGGTACTGCAGCTGTGTCAGGCCATCGACCTGTTGACCAGTGAGTTAGCCGAGTTAGCCGATGCCCTTGCTGCGCACACGCATCGGTATCGCTCTACGCCCATGATAGGTCGTACCTGGATGCAGCATGCTTTGCCGATTACATTTGGATTAAAAGCCGCAGGGTGGTTAGATGCTATTTTGCGTCATCAAGAGCGATTAGTCGTCTTACGTAAAACTATATCGGTGCTGCAGTTTGGCGGTGCCTCTGGATCACTGGCGAGTTTGGGTGACAAGGGTCTTGTTGTCAGTGAAGCGATGGCTCGTGATCTGGGATTAACTGTGCCTGCGATACCTTGGCATGCACATCGTGATCGCGTTGCTGAAGTCGGTACCACCTTGGGATTATTGACGGGCACATTAGGAAAAATCGCGCGCGATATTTCCTTGCAAGCTCAGACTGAAATTGCTGAACTTTCCGAGCCCGTTAGCAACGAACGTGGCGGCTCGTCGACCATGCCGCATAAACGTAACCCGGTGGGATGCGCTGCGGTACTTACTGCGTCACTGCGCGTACCCGCTTTGGTTTCCACGTTATTGTCTGGCATGGTGCAAGAGCATGAACGTGCGCTGGGTGGCTGGCAAGCAGAGTGGGATACCTTGCCGGATATAGTAGAACTCACGTCGGCTGCATTGACACAGTTGCGTGATGTTATTGAAGGATTAGCAGTCAACACAGAGCGCATGCGTAGCAACATCGATATGACACATGGGCTGATTATGGCCGAAGCTGTTTCGCTTGCATTAAGTCATCACCTCGGTCGCGCAGCGGCCCACGCGCTAGTCGAGGGGGCTTGCGCGCTAGCGATAGACACTGATAAATCATTGTTTGATATCTTGCAGCATGATGAGCGTGTCAATAGCTTGATTTCCAAAGACGATCTTCAGAAGATAGTTGATCCTGTCAATTATCTGGGTCAGTCAACGGCGTTCGTCGATCGCGTACTTACGCAGCATCGTCAACGCAAACACTGATTTCCGGATCGAACTTATTTTATCCATAGGAGTACATATGCCTTTTTTTGAAACAGGCACGGGTCGTTTGTATTATGAGATTGATGGTCCTGAACAAGCGCCGGCATTAGTATTGTCCAACTCGCTAGGCACCAACCTCGCTATGTGGCTACCGCAATTACCTGCGCTCTCTGAACATTTTCGAGTAGTGCGATATGACACGCGTGGGCATGGTCGCTCTGATGTAACGCAAGGTCCTTACAGCATCGCTCAGTTAGGTAAAGATGTACTTTCCTTACTAGATGAATTGGCCATAGCGCGCGCTCATTTCTGTGGTTTGTCTATGGGCGGCATGACAGGTATTTGGCTGGGTGTGCATGCGCCTACGCGTATAAATCGCTTAGTGCTGTGTAATACCAGTGCGGCCATTGGTGTACCCGAAATATGGAACACGCGGATTACCAAAGTCAAACAGGACGGTATAGAAAGCATAGTCGAAGGCGTGCTGGAACGGTGGTTTACCCCTGATTTTCTTGCTCATGCGCCAGCTCAGGTGGAGCGAGTGAGAAAAATGCTGCAGCAGACACCCGCTGAGGGCTATATCGCTAACTGTGCTGCCGTTCGTGACATGGACCAACGTGCCGATGTGAGTTTAATTACGGCGCCCACGCTAGTCATAGGTGGTAGACACGATAAAGCCACGCCACCCGAACATGGTGAACTAATTTCACGCGCCATAAAAGGTTCACGTTACGTCGAGCTAAACGCTGCGCATTTATCGAACTGGGAAGTCGCTCAGGCGTTTACCCAGACCGTACTTGAATTTTTGCTCAACAAGCCCACGGAACATTAATATGGATGAGAAGCAGCGTTTTGATGAAGGTATGCAGGTGCGACGGGCGGTACTTGGTAATGCGCACGTCGATCGTGCCGAGGCTAACCGCACAGAGCTAACCACGGAATTTCAAGATCTCATCACGCGCTATGCCTGGGGTGAAATCTGGACGCGTCCCGGCTTAGCCAGACATACCCGCAGTCTCATGACGATATGCATGATGGTGGCGCTGGGTCGCGAAGAAGAACTTAAACTCCACTTGCGTGCGGCTTCTAACAATGGCGTTACACGTGATGAAATTAAAGAAGCGTTACTGCAGACAGCTATTTATTGTGGTGTGCCCGCTGCGAACTCGGCATTTGCTATGGCGCAAAAAGTATTTGCTGAAATAGACGCTGCTGCCTAAAGCCCAGCTGGTGCTTTAGCCGAGTTGAGTTATATTTAAATGATGTAGGCGTTAAGTCAAAGACGCGCGTTGCAATTATAAAAATAAGAGAGGTCGAGATGCGTTCATCCGAGCCAAGCGCTAAGCCCCACGTGGCTGTCATGGGAGCAGGATCAGTAGGTTGTTTTTTCGGAGCCATGCTCGCGCGTGCAGGTTTTCCAGTCACACTGATAGGCCGGCCAGTACATGTGGATGCTGTTAACCAGCATGGCCTGCTGCTAGAAGCAAAACAGTTTACTGAGCATGTAGCGATGAAAGCCGTTACCGACGTCTCTGGTGTGAAGGATGCGCGTCTTGTGCTGTTTTGCGTTAAATCGACTGACAGTGAATCAGCAGCGCGTGAGATTGCACCCCACCTCGCTCCAGATGCGGTGATTTTGACGTTGCAAAACGGTGCCGAGAGCCCTGAACTTTTGCGACAACTTTTGCCACAGCGTGTCATACCAGCAGTCGTGTATGTAGCCACTGAAATGGCAGGCCCCGGACATGTGAAACATCATGGTCGCGGTGAATTAGTTATAGGTAATGCACCCGAGAGCGCAGACATACAACATTGGTTTCAAGTTGCAGGTGTGCCAGTAGAAGTGTCGCCCAATGTCATGGGCCCGTTATGGGCTAAGCTCATCATTAATTGTGCATACAATGCCTTGTCGGCGATCGCGCAGAAAATGTATGGTGAAATGGTGCAGGTTGATGGCATACCAGCGCTCATGGAAGCCGTGGTGACTGAATGCCTGGCAGTAGCGCGCGCCGAGGGTATAGAAGTGCCCGGTAATATGCATGAGACAGTACGTAATCTTGCCAGCACCATGGCGACACAGTATTCATCCACTGCACAAGATTTAGCGCGTGGTAAAAAAACAGAAATTGATTACCTTAACGGCTACGTATGCCGACTAGGGAAACAACACGGTATACCTACACCAGTGAATCAGACCTTGCTCACTCTGGTAAAGCTAGTGGCTAAAAATTAAACCAGGGAGATCACTAAAATGAATCAACAAGAATTCGAACAGTTAATGCAAACGGAAGGCTTTGAGACCGTGGTAGTTGAGCGTCCAGCGAATGGATCGATGGATTTACACACGCATCCGTTTCATGCGCGTGCATTGATACTGGATGGTGAAATTACGATAGTCGCTGAGGGTCGCACACAGCATTGCAAAACAGGGGACACGTTTGCGCTCAATGCCAACATCCCGCATACCGAAGTGTATGGTCCAAGTGGCGTGCGCTACGTGGCAGGGCGCAAAGAAGTATAAATCGCAGTAATGTGAAATCAGCTTAGCGCACAGCGGTTGGTGTGCAGACCCCTGCATACGCAATGTGGTTTTCTCCCTGCGCGTCATCGAGCGTGTAGATAGTCATTACCTGCCAGGCTGCCCGGCCGAGCTTGACACTCACCAGTGCAATTTTGCGCTGCATGACAGTGACATTCATAGGCGCTTCGCCTTCAAACCACTGATCACTGGTTTTCAGCTCGGTAGTTACTGGCCCAGCGTACTTGGTGCTGAAACTTACTTTTTTCGATTCGGTATCTATGACCAGATCAACCGGATCTTCTTTCAGGCTACTCATTTGCTCGGTACGTTTGCCCCAGCCGTCATATTCCACATGCGTACCGCTACAGATATAGCGAATTTGTTCTGCATGAACGGCAGTGGCTATGAGCATAGTTGCAGCAGCCAAAAGAGTAGCTAATTTGTGCATAGTTCCAACGTCAGGTGTGCAGGGAGAGATTCTGAACGATAGTCATGTACGAATAATACCGCTTCCGTTCATCTTATCGATAGGCTTGAAATACTGTTTCGCATAGGCGAGCAGTTGTTTATCGGTGGGATGATCGACGGTTTCGACGCCCAGAATTTTTTTGGCAATCAAAGGATCATGATCTTGAGCGTGGCGCAGTAATTCCAGTTTGGCAGAGCCTGGGCCTAC
>JAULVH010000078.1:28396-29250 GCA_032111105.1 Burkholderiaceae bacterium
TATCTCAGTCGAATCAATTTCTACACGTAGAGAGGTAGAGAGGCAAATATTAGATTAGATGCACTTGAACTTATGCAATCACTTCTTAAGTACACCAAGCTGAAGATTTCAGCAGCTTCAGCTACCGCTTCTGTGACAGCATGCAAATAGGTTTTATCCGTAGCGGCATGTCCAGAGCCATTCGTACCAGCCTTGTGATGCAGATGTGCGTGTTTGGATTTTGTGCGGATGATTTCACTTTCGCTCGCCGATTCATTAAATTGAATGACGTGCGCTTCTTGATGGTCTATCCAGATAACTGCGTGATTTAAAGACATACTGGCTCCTTAGTAACAGGAGCCAGTATTCATTGCTGATGTGAATGCTGCCTTGATTCAAGTCAAAATAATCAGGCAGCTTCTCAATTAGCCAACCAGATCAACGCGACCAGAAATATCCATGATGCCGGTGATGACGCTCAGCTTAGGATGACGTGCATTGACTTCTTTACGGAAGGCCACGAGTGCTTCTGCGTGTGAACCTGTTTCGACTTCTTTTTCAGCGACACCATTAGCACCAAACGCGAGCTTGGCAGCACCGCAATCGCGATGCGACAGTGCCACTACACGTTTGATGTGATGCAGAGCGACCGTGATATCAAGGTTGTCCCAGAAGGTTTTATGCCATGCAGCGAATTTTGGATGCACAGCACCCAGTGGACCACCTGCCATAACAAAGTGGCTGTAGTTATCGCCGAGCTTTTCACGATCAACACCTGAGAGCAGACCCATGTACTGCCAGCTCAATGTCGTGAAACGCGGATCGATGCAATTGATCAGCATCGCTTCATAGTTACCACCACCGGCCATGGAGCG
>JAULVH010000079.1:0-11508 GCA_032111105.1 Burkholderiaceae bacterium
CGCTGAAGCCTACCCTGCTGGTGAGCTCAAGCATGGTCCATTAGCGCTTGTCACCGAAGATATGCCGGTAGTCACCGTAGCACCGAATGATGCATTGATAGAAAAACTCAAATCCAACATGCAAGAAGTTCGCGCCCGCGGCGGACAGCTTTATGTATTTGCCGATGCCGATTCGCGCATCGCACCTAGCGATGGCATACACGTCATACGCCTGCCAGAGCATTACGGCTTACTCTCACCTATCCTGCACGTTGTACCGCTGCAGCTGTTGGCTTACCACACAGCCTTAGCTAAAGGCACTGATGTGGACAAACCTCGCAATCTCGCGAAATCAGTGACCGTCGAATAAATCGATAAAGTCGATAAGGCCGCACCAAAATAAATCATTTTTTCTTATCGTTGCAATTAACCGAAACATAGTGCTCGGTGATGGTGCGCACTTAAAAAATGCTTCGCTTTGATGTGCCGATATTCGAACAAACTGATCGTCGCCACACTTATTTTTTCAAAAAAATTCGAATGTCTGGTGACTTTTTCCAATTTGATGTTACGAACTGACTTGAGCGGCTTATTGCTAATCAATAATTTTTGATTGTTTAAGCACTCAGTCAATTAATTCATCAAACGGAAAACATATCATGAAGATAGGTAAAAATAGAGCGACCAATAGCGGCTCAGAAATTGTCAGTGGCGCAGAATCTGAATCCGAATCATCTAGCAGCACTGAAAGTAGTTACGGCTCAGGTGACGAGGGCACCACAAATACTGCCATCAATATCACTCAAAATAACACCACTAACACAGCTACATGTGCACAGAGCTTACTCTCATGTTCGATCAAACTCATAATCGGCCTATCTTGTCCGTTAATAGCCGTAAGCTCAGCGGTTCCTTTGATCTACTTCGGCATTCAATTGAACAACCCTGACAACGGATCCAGAAACGCCGACAGCGCAGCTTTCGCCGCTAGCGCCGTACTGACCGTAGTTGGCTCAGTAAGTTCTTATTTGATCCACGCTAAATCCAGTCATTCGAGTCCTCAAGTACCAAACGCATAATTCGATGCATACATTCACCAGTACTCGCAACGGAGTACTGGTTTTTTTGCATTTAAAATATTTTTATCCATGACTCCCTTATTTACCGATGCCACTTATGCCGTGGCGCGCTTGCCTGATCCGGAAATCCGCGATCTAGCCCAACAAGCTGTTGGCCAACTAGAAAAGCTACCTGATTATCTGTCGAAATTTAAATCGCAGATAGAACAAAACCAAACCCTCGCCGATTGCTTAGCTATCCCAACGACTGAATTAGAAAATTCTTACGAGCATTCGTGGGTACTGTTTCGTCAGCGAGATTTTTTATCTGCGCTTCCATTAGCTCTGTACTGCTCGACGTTTCAATCAACTGAGCCGCGCTACGCATTTCTTACTGCATCATGTCTGCAGCGACTAGGGAGACCCGAAGAAGCAGTAAAATTTTACAAAACCGTGCTTCAGCTGGATGAAACGCATATCGCAGCAGCCTATCGCCTGGGAGAGTGCCTGCTTGAACTTGGTAATAAAGTAGACGCCTCACATTTGTTTGAATGGACTGTGACGCTCTCGCGCGGTAATTTCGAACACCGCCAATTCCAAGACTGGGCGATGAAGCGGCTAGCGACCATACAATGAGCCGCTTTAAACCATTCATCACCCTCACCAGATTACGCAGGCTCGGCCTTCTTTAACAAAAATCCCATGCGCGGGAAATGAATATGAACCTGACCCACCTGCGCGTCTTCACGACTTAACGTGTAGCGGGTGCGAGTAGCAGCAACCAAACGCCCTAAGGTTGGCTCCAGACCAAAGCTCTCAGCGGTAATCGTCACCATAGAACCCAACGCAATGCCGTGATCATCTTGATGAATTTCTTCACCAAGATTTACTGGTGATGAATCACGCGCTATCGCCAACGCGGCTTCAGCTGTCATCTGCGTAGCCGTGCCAAGACCGATACTGGCCATGCGATCCATCCAAGGCAATACTGCAGGCACGGATTCCAAAATGCCTGCTACAGGGGTTACCTGATTGCGCGTAAAACATATCGCGTGATATAAAGAAAAATCTGCCACTGAGGGTTGATCGCCCAAGAGGAACGAGTGATGCTCAAGCATATGAGCGATACGGCGCAAATAGCTACGATAGGTGGCAGTAGCGTCGGCAGCCGGCATACGCGGCGCATTGTTGCGCATAGCTGCACGATCAGCCGCAAAATGTTTGAGCTTTTCGGTATCGGGAAACATGAAGGTCGCACCCGCTGGCTGAAAGTTATACGCCATCGCTACCTGAAACAAAGTGGTATCGGCCCATTGCGCGACCGTGCGCGCCAAACCCTTTTGAGCGTCAGGATAAAGCGTAGGTGAAGGCTGCCTGTGTTCAAGCACATCACATATCAACGCCGTGTCGCAATAGATATCCGCGCCAATTTGCAAAACAGGGATGCGACGATATCCACCTGTTAGCGCGATTAAATTTGGTTTAGGCATGATCATCGGCGCCAGCACCGATTGCCACGCTAACTTTTTATACCCCAGGATGAGTCGCATTTTTTCTGCGAATGGCGATTGCGGGTAATGGTGCAAAATTAAATCCGACATCAGCTCTCCAAATAAAAGGGTTTAGTGCCTACATCCTACCTGAGCATGCAGCACCCACATGCAAGCTTACTTTTCTGCTAATTAGGACAGTCGACTAGGGCGGGTTTTGCAAGGGTTTCAGGATATACTCAGATCATTGACGTTAACGTAAGCGTCAACCCAGCCGCAACCGCACGGCTCACACTCCGGAGAACTCCATGACCGATTTGTCGGTGTCACAAAAATTGACTTCCTACACACCCGCCAACAAGGTGCGCTTTGTCACTGCCGCTTCATTGTTCGACGGTCATGATGCTTCGATCAACATCATGCGACGCATACTGATGTCGCAAGGTGCTGAAGTCATACATCTAGGGCATAACCGATCAGTCGATGAAATCGTCACCGCTGCTCTGCAAGAAGATGCGCAGGGTATTGCGATATCGAGCTATCAAGGCGGTCATGTCGAGTACTTCAAATACATGATCGACTTATTGAGAGAGCGTGGCGGTGCTCACATTAAAGTCTATGGTGGTGGCGGTGGCGTCATCGTTCCTTCCGAAATCAACGATTTGCACGACTATGGCGTGGCGCGCATTTTTAGTCCGGAAGACGGCCAGCGCATGGGGCTAGCGGGCATGATCAGTTTTATGATTCAAGCCTGCGATACCGATTTGTCGGCACACGCTCCCAAAACGTTGGCAGCGTTAACGCAAGGCGAGCTCAGCCAACGTCAGCGCCCGCTGGCGCAACTCATCACGGCACTAGAAAACGACAAAGTCTCTGCTGAATTAAAAAAATCTCTGCACGATGCAGCAGCACTTTGCAAAGTACCCGCACTTGGTATTACAGGCACCGGCGGCGCAGGTAAATCATCATTGACCGACGAGCTGATTCGCCGCATACGCATCGATCAAGGCGATGCATTAAACATCGCTGTTATTTCTATTGATCCATCACGTCGCAAATCCGGTGGTGCCTTACTAGGCGACCGTATTCGTATGAATGCGATTAATCCCTGGGGTGGCAAAGAGCGTGTCTTTATGCGTTCACTAGCAACGCGTGAAGCCGGGTCCGAAATTTCTCAGGCTCTGCCCGATGTGATTGCAGCATGTCGAGTTGCTGGTTTTGATTTGATCATCGTCGAGACCTCTGGCATAGGCCAGGGCGACGCCGCGATTGTTCCTCATGTAGATTGCAGCTTGTATGTGATGACACCCGAATTCGGTGCGGCATCTCAATTAGAAAAAATCGATATGCTCGATTTTGCTGATTTTGTCGCCATCAACAAATTTGATCGCAAGGGCTCGCAAGATGCCTTGCGCGATGTCGCAAAACAAGTTCAACGCAATCGCGAGCAGTGGGATAAATCGACCGAAGAAATGCCCGTCTTCGGCACCCAAGCATCGCGCTTTAATGACGATGGCGTCACAGCCCTGTATCAAGGAGTGTTGCCGCGCTTAACTGAACTCGGTTTGAAAACAATGACTGGAAAACTCAGCCCAGTCAGGGTGCGTTTTTCATCGGGCCGTAATGCTATCGTGCCACCGGCGCGCAGCCGTTATTTGGCTGAGATTGCTGACTCAGTGCGTGGTTATCACCGTCGCGTCGAAAAAAATGCACTCACCGCCCGCGAGCGTCAGCAGCTGACAGAAGCAAAGCGCATGATGCAAGCCGCTGGCAAAACCATAGACGCCGACGAGCTCATTACCCAGCGCGATAACGCGCTTGATGCCCAAGCCAAGCAATTGCTGTCGCAATGGCCTAGCGTGCAAGCCACCTACTCCGGTGAAACGCATATAACTAAAATTCGCGATAGGGAAATTCATACGCAATTGGATTGGAAAACTCTGTCAGGTAATTCGATACGCAAAGTCTCATTACCTAAATACGCTGACCATGGCGATTTACTGCGCTGGCTGATGAAAGAAAATTTACCCGGCTATTTTCCATACACAGCCGGTGTGTTTCCTTTTAAGCGTGAGAACGAAGATCCCACCCGCATGTTTGCCGGTGAAGGCGATGCCTTCCGTACCAACCGCCGCTTCAAACTTGTTTCTGAAGGCATGCCCGCTAAGCGTCTTTCAACCGCATTTGATTCGGTAACGCTGTACGGTGCTGATCCAGCGATTCGACCTGATATTTACGGTAAGGTCGGCAATTCAGGTGTCTCCATCGCTACGCTAGAAGACATGAAAGTTCTGTACGACGGATTTGATCTGTGCGATCCCACTACGTCGGTTTCCATGACGATTAACGGCCCAGCTCCAACCATACTCGCCATGTTCATGAACACGGCGATTGATCAACAGGTAGAAAAATTTAAAACAGAAAAAGGCCGTGAACCTACCGCCGACGAAGCCACACAAATTCGCGGCTGGGTTTTACAAAATGTACGCGGCACGGTACAGGCTGATATTTTGAAAGAAGATCAAGGGCAAAATACCTGCATCTTCTCTACGGAATTTTCTTTAAAAGTGATGGGCGACATACAGCAGTATTTCGTCGATCATCAGGTAAGAAATTTTTATTCGGTGTCTATTTCGGGTTATCACATCGCTGAAGCAGGTGCCAACCCTATCTCGCAATTAGCCTTTACGCTCTCCAATGGTTTCACGTTTGTAGAAGCCTATCTGGCGCGCGGCATGAGCATTGATGATTTCGCGCCTAATCTGTCGTTCTTCTTCTCCAACGGCATGGATCCTGAGTACACCGTGCTAGGCCGCGTTGCACGTCGTCTGTGGGCAGTCGCTATGCGTGAAAAATATGGTGCCAACGATCGTTCGCAAAAACTGAAATACCACATTCAAACTTCAGGACGCTCGCTGCATGCGCAAGAAGTCGATTTCAACGATATCCGCACCACGCTGCAAGCCTTGATCGCTATTTACGATAACTGCAATTCGCTGCACACCAATGCGTATGATGAAGCGATCACTACACCTACTGATGAATCAGTGCGCCGTGCTTTGGCCATACAGCTGATCATCAACCGTGAGTGGGGTCTGGCGAAAAATGAAAACCCAAGTCAAGGTTCTTTCATCATTGAAGAATTAACCGACTTAGTAGAAGAAGCAGTACTGCAAGAGTTTGAGCGCATCGCCGAACGCGGCGGTGTGTTGGGCGCGATGGAAACTGGCTATCAGCGTGGCAAGATTCAAGAAGAATCTATGCTGTATGAACATAAAAAACATGATGGTAGCCTACCCATCATTGGCGTTAACACCTTCCGCAATCCTAAGGGCGACACGGTTCAGCAGCAACTGGAGTTAGCTCGTTCAACGGATGATGAAAAACAATCGCAACTAAAGCGACTGAGTGATTTCCACCATCGTAATCAAAAGGCCGCTGAAATCGCCCTCAGTGCGCTACAAGAAGCCGCCATCCGCGATGACAATGTTTTTGCTCACTTAATGAGCGCTGTGCGTGTTTGTTCATTAGGCCAAATCACGGATGCCCTGTTTGAAGTAGGCGGCCAATATCGACGCAGTATGTAAAATTTACATACTTAATCCCACAGAGGAACTTTACTAAAAATTTAGTTACAGACCACTCTCTTTAAAAGGAGAATCCGTCATGAAACGAACTACACCAGATCCTACAGCGAGCAATCCCTCAGGGAATAACCCGCCATCACAAGCAAATGAAGATAATGAGGTTCACGCCCAAAATGAAGGGAATTGGTACAACCCAAAAATGAGGGAAAAGGGCGGGAAAATAAAACCTCTAACCCCAGAGGAAATGGAAGCTCGCTTATTCCTAACCCTCGCTTCAAAATCCGAAATTGAAAATAAAGAAATACATATCAAGATCGGTAGACCTGATTCTTCAATTTCCGTACTTCCACTCGATATCATGAACAGAATCGCTAGCTTTATTCCAGCCAATAAAGCTCAATCGAACTTTGCTCTTACCAATCGTTCGAATTATTTAAGCCTTGATATACACCACCCACTAAGACGCTTCCCTGGCTTAGTCGGTGATATGAAGCGTACATGCCAAGGTACAAAAATGACTCGCCTAAATCTAATGAAGCGGTTTGACGATCATATTAAGATCGATGGAGGCTACGATAATGTGTTGCTTACTCCCTTATCGCCATTAAGTCGCCTCTCCATAGCAATTGCCATGATGGAATGGGCTCAAAATCAAACACTCAAAGCTGACAAACCAGCCTGTATCAAGCTAGCTCAAGAACGATTATTGACTGAAGTTACTTCGTTAAAAAATAATCCAGCCATCGAGCCAGGTGAATTACGTTTCATGTTGATGACGGCCATTCGCACTGTACTCACAGCACCTGCAGGCAAAACTAATCGGACGCGCAGTCTTGTTTTTACTATGGAGATTGGGAAACAAATAATGAGCGTCTTAAAGGGCGATCTGCTTGATGAAATGACCCGGCGAGAAATATTTTTTGAAGTTTTAAAAGCCAACCCAAATGACGATAAGAATACTGACTACTTAGAAAAAGAGGCTAGCCGCTGGCCTTTAGAACATCTAGCAGTGGCGATGATATACAGACCTACTCCTTTACTTTTCCATCGTCTGACAGAACTATCCCCTACGGAACGTCCTGCAGCCGTTGAAAAAATAATACGAACAATCCTAACAACACAGCGTATTGAATTTCACTCTCATCACGCAAAAAATATTATTCAACTATGTGCGATGTGTTTAGCGACTCTTAACCATGAATTAACCAGTGAAACCGACTCGCTAATTAATTCGTTTATCGATCTGTTTCGCCATGTCGCAGATGGGCTGTTACCTACAAGCGATGAAATAACAAGTAAAAAAAATAAGCTATTTGGAATAATTTATGAAGACATTGAAAGAAAAATGTTTCTTTCCGGTTTTGAATCAGGCGACCCGCTAAATGTAGCTAAAGCTAACGAAATCTTAACGAGTAAATTTTCTTATTTGTTTGAACTACCGTACTCATTCAAAGGCTATGTATATCGCCGTATGATGGACTGGATTAAGGTAATGCCTGATCGTGAGCTTGCAGCCAAAATGACGTCTAGTTTGAGTAAATCATTTAACGTTTCTGTCTCAAGTACTCCAGATTAATCCGCAGTATTTTTCTATCGTTGTCTCGCCGCTGGTCATTGCTAGCTACTATTTTGACCAGCGGCTTATCGTTACCTAACATTAATTCACACCGATCTCAAGACGAAGAAAAGCAAAGAAGCTGGGCGGTGGTTAAAATGTCTGCTCAAATCTATGCGCCAGAGCCAGATGGCCACTTCACCTTGAGATCCATGCTGCTTGTTACCAAAAAATTGTCGCCCTATCCCCTCAGTTATGCAGCTCGTCAGGGTAGGCCGTCATGAGCCTAGCTGTCGTTTGGTTTAAACGCGACCTGCGGGTTTTTGACCACGCACCGTTGGTCGAAGCGAGCCGCCATCCCGATGTACTCCCGCTGTATGTGTACGAGCCAGAAATCATCCGCGCTGCGGATTTCTCTACTCAGCATCTCGGCTTTATCAATGAGTGCCTAGAGGATTTGGATCAGGCACTGGCCGGTCGCGGCAGTTCATTATTGATTTTGCATGGCGAGATAACGACGGTATTTAAGCGTCTACTTGAAAACTTCGGACCGTTTACGCTCTACTCACATGAAGAGACCGGTAACGCCATTAGTTACGCGCGCGACCTTCGTGTAGCCGATTGGTGTCGTAGCCACGGCATCGTCTGGAAAGAATCCCCCACCAATGGCGTTGTTCGCCGCTTAGCAACCCGCGACGAATGGTCATCGATTTGGATGCAGCGCATGCGTGCGCCTATGCTCAGCGCACCCGATTTCATACGCTCTTCAGGTAAAACTTTATCGCCGTCTGGCCTGATGACTGCACGACAATTAGGCTGCAGAGAGGAAGACAAACCACAACGTCAGCGCGGCGGGCGCAAACAGGCCTCGCAACAGGTGAAGCAGTTTTTCACTCACCATTTGCCCGCGTATCGCTATTCCATGTCTAGCCCGCTGTCTGCCGAAGAGGCTTGCTCGCGACTCTCGCCTTATCTTGCCTACGGCACGCTATCGATTAAAGAGTTGATGCACAAGATATGGAAAACCCGTGCGCAACTTCAGTCTGCATCGAACGAAGGCTCATCGACGAACGTATTACGTAGTCTTAAATCATTTGAAAGTCGCTTGCACTGGCATTGCCATTTCATACAAAAGCTGGAATCTGAACCCGCTATCGAAATGCAGAATATGCACAGAGGATTTGATGGTTTGCGCGAACCTCATTTCAATCAAGAGTATTTTGAGCGCTGGAAAAAAGGCGAAACCGGATTCCCACTCATAGATGCCTGTATGCGTATGCTGGCACAAACGGGTTGGATTAATTTTCGTATGCGCGCACTGCTGATTAGTTTTTCTAGTTACCAGCTTTGGAATCATTGGCGCGAGCCAGCCCTACATCTGGCACGCGAATTTTTAGACTACGAGCCTGGCATACACTATCCGCAAATACAAATGCAAAGTGGCGTCACGGGTATCAACACTTTGCGTATCTACAATCCAGTCAAGCAAGCGCAAGATCAAGACCCGCAAGGTATATTCGTCAGACGGTGGGTGCCCGAATTACGTACAGTGCCAAATGAATTTATTTTCCAGCCATGGACTATGCCGGACGAGCTGTGGCGTGATGGTTCTGAAGATACCAATCTCACTTACCCACCGCCCATAGTTGACCACTTAGCCACAGCCAAGCATGCCCGCGATACCTTGTGGCCGCTGCTGCGCGACTCTTCTATGCGATCTGAGTCTCGATCTGTGTTTGTTAAACATGGCAGTCGTCATCCTCTGCGCGAGGGACGTTCGCGGCGCACAGAAAAAACATCCTCAACTAACGCAACCAATAACGCTGCAAACAGCACAACAACAAACTCTGAGACAGCTTCAAAAAAATCCGACAACAACTCTCAGCTGTCCCTAGGATTGGATTCTTGATGTTCGCAGGTATTCTGAGTACAGCTACCGCATTTACTTTGTGGGGAATTTTTCCTCTCTATCTAAAGCTGCTCAAATCTGTACCCGCGCTGGAAATTTTGTCGCATCGCGTCGTCTGGTCTATTGCTTTACTCGCCGTCATCCTGGGCTTGCGTCGTCAATGGACGTGGGTGAACAAAATAGGACAACACCCACGCATTGCACTCGTGTTTGTAGCTAGTGCGGCTATGCTTGCAACCAACTGGGTGGTCTACATCTGGGCCGTTGGTGAACAGCGCATTATTGATGCCAGTCTTGGCTATTTCATTACGCCGTTATTTAACGTTCTGTTTGGCATCATGTTGGGAGAGCGCCTGCGTAATGCGCAATGGCTGGCGATTGCTTTCGCCGCTTGCGGTGTTATCTGGCTGACCATAGGCGTGGGGCAGTTGCCATGGATAGGCTTAACACTCGCTGTTACCTTCAGTCTGTATGGCTTACTACGCAAGACCGCCCCCTTGGGTGCGCTGGAGGGCTTAACTGTAGAAACCTTGGTGATGCTGCCTATGGCTGCCTTATTTTTAATGCTACCTAACAGCGGCTCATCTCATGCGTTTACCGCGGGCGATACGATCATGAGTGGCTTGCTGTTTGCAGCAGGCCCGGTTACAGCCGTACCGCTACTGCTGTTTGCATACGGTGCGCGCCGAATTCCTTTATCGATGCTGGGATTGTTGCAATACATAGGCCCCAGTATTCAACTCCTGCTAGGCATCTGGCTGTACCACGAGCCTTTTGGCGAAAACCGTCTGATCGGCTTTGCTCTTATTTGGGCGGGATTGATTGTGTATTCTATCCAGGGGATATGGCGCACCTGGCGACCCCGATCCGAGGTCAAAAATCCGGATTGATCTGTACCGCCGCCTGCCCTTCGGGTATCCTCTGATGGCTTTGCAGTCTTAGCTGCGATATTCACTTTTTTACTAGACAAATCGCTATGGCCAATTACGTTTTCACTATGAACCGCGTGGGCAAGATCGTTCCGCCCAAACGCCAAATTCTCAAAGATATTTCTCTGTCATTTTTCCCGGGCGCCAAAATCGGCGTACTCGGCCTGAATGGTTCGGGTAAATCGACGCTGCTAAAAATTATGGCGGGTATCGATAAGGATATTGAGGGCGAAGCCACGCCCATGCCCAATCTGAAAATTGGTTATCTGCCGCAGGAACCTCAACTCGATCCCACCATGACGGTTCGTCAGGCAGTAGAAAGCGGTTTAGGGGAAGCCTTTGAAGCGCGCGCAAAACTCGACGCGGTGTATGCGGCCTATGCTGAACCCGACGCAGATTTTGATGCCTTGGCAACCGAGCAAGCCCGACTGGAAGCCATCATTTCGTCAGCCGATGGCGGCAATCTCGAACTACAACTCGAAGTCGCAGCCGATGCGCTACGCCTGCCACCATGGGATGCAAAAATCGATGTGCTCTCCGGTGGTGAAAAGCGTCGGGTAGCGCTCTGCCAGTTGCTGCTGTCCAAACCAGACATGCTGTTACTTGATGAACCTACCAACCATTTGGATGCAGAGTCCGTTGATTGGCTAGAGCAGTTTCTTGCACGCTTTCCTGGCACGGTGGTGGGCATTACCCACGATCGTTATTTCCTCGATAACGCGGCTGAATGGATACTCGAGCTTGACCGCGGCAGTGGCATACCGTGGAAAGGTAATTACAGTTCGTGGTTAGAGCAAAAAGAAGGACGACTCAAACAAGAAGAGTCCACAGAATCAGCGCGACAAAAGGCACTGAAAAAAGAGCTGGATTGGGTGCGCCAAAATCCTAAGGGTCGTCAGGCAAAAAGTAAGGCACGTATTGCGCGCTTTAATGAGCTCTCAGAACACGAATACCAAAAGCGTAATGAAACACAAGAAATTTTCATTCCTGTCGCAGAGCGT
>JAULVH010000080.1:0-4411 GCA_032111105.1 Burkholderiaceae bacterium
CTATATTGGCAGAGGGTGATTATCAGACCGTGTCACGTAATCCTCAGGTACTTGAGGCGTACATGGGTAGTGCGACAGAACTGGAAGGAGCGCACTAATGGTGAAGGCACTGGAAATTAATCAACTGCAGGCTTGGTATGGTGAGTCGCATATTCTTCACGATGTAAATTTTTCGGTAAATCAGGGCGAGGTAGTTACTCTGCTAGGCCGCAACGGCGCAGGACGTACTACGACCTTGCGCGCTATCTTGGGTTTGACAGGTCGCCGCGTCGGCTCCATAAAAATCAACGGCACAGAAGCTATCGCACTGCCCACACATAAAATTGCGCATTTGGGTGTGGGTTATTGCCCTGAAGAGCGCGCGATTTTTTCATCACTGTCAGCAGAAGAAAATTTAATGTTGCCGCCGACATTAAAGCCTGGTGGCATGTCGGTTGAACAGATTTATGAGATGTTCCCTAACTTGTCTGAGCGTCGGCACAGTCAGGGCACACGGTTGTCAGGAGGCGAGCAACAGATGCTGGCTGTTGCGCGCATTTTGCGTACGGGTGCAAAGCTGCTGTTACTTGATGAAATTTCAGAAGGTTTAGCACCAGTCATCGTGCAAACACTGGCGCGAATGATCTTGTCGCTCAAAGCACAGGGTTACACGATAGTGATGGTTGAACAAAATTTCCGTTTTGCTGCACCATTGGCAGATCGGTTTTATGTCATGGAGCATGGGCAAATTGTTGAACAGTTCGCAGCCGCTGAACTGAGCAGTAAGACAGCCGTGCTGAACGAATTACTAGGGGTCTAAGATGGAGATTTTTGGTATTCCCATGTCAGCTATGCTGGGGCAATTACTGCTAGGTTTAGTAAACGGCTCCTTCTACGCGATGTTATCGCTAGGACTCGCCGTCATTTTTGGTTTGCTCAACGTGATCAATTTTGCTCACGGTGCTTTGTACATGATGGGTGCATTTTTAGCGTGGATGGGTCTGAATTATTTCGGTATTAATTACTGGGTGATGCTGATCGTCTCTCCGCTACTGGTTGGAATATTTGGCATCATCATAGAAAAAACTATGCTGCAGTGGTTATACCGTTTGGATCATCTGTACGGTTTGCTGTTGACGTTTGGTATCACTCTGATACTTGAGGGTGTTTTCCGTTCGTTCTATGGTGTCTCAGGTCAGCCGTTTACAGTGCCATCGCAACTCTCAGGTGCAACTGATTTGGGTTTTATGATTTTGCCAAATTACCGGGCGTGGGTAGTTTTTGCGTCGATTTTTGTTTGCTTGGTGACGTGGTTCATCATAGAAAAAACACGCTTGGGCGCGTATCTGCGGGCCGGTACAGAAAATCCAAAAATGGTCGAAGCCTTTGGCGTGAATGTGCCGCTGATGGTTACGCTCACCTACGGCTTTGGTGTGGCGCTTGCGGGGTTTGCCGGTGTGCTGGCTGCTCCTGTTTTGCAAGTATCACCATTGATGGGATCAAATTTAATCATCGTTGTATTTGCCGTTGTCGTGATAGGCGGCATGGGTTCGATACTCGGATCGATTTTGACCGGATTAGGATTAGGTGTGATTGAAGGTATGACGAAAGTGTTTTATCCCGAGCTTTCCGCAACGGTGGTATTTATCATCATGGCGATAGTGTTATTGATTCGCCCCGCTGGCCTGTTCGGCCGCGAGAAATAAGGAGCCACCATGTTGAAAAAACTGGGTTACGCCGTTGTATTCGTTGGCGCTCTAGCTGCACCATTCTTTTTGTATCCGGTGCTGCTAATGAAGATTTTGTGCTTTACATTATTTGCGTGCGCATTCAATTTGCTTATAGGCTTTACTGGATTACTGTCATTTGGTCACGCCGCATTTTTCGGTGGCGCATCGTATATCGCCGGGCATGCATTAAAAGTTTGGGGTTTACCCACCGAGCTAGGTCTTTTGGCAGGAGTGATTTTTGCAGCTCTGTTAGGTCTGGTGGTAGGTAAGCTGGCGATACGTCGGGAAGGTATTTACTTCACCATGATTACCATGGCCCTGTCGCAAATGCTGTTTTTCGTTTTTCTGCAAGCGCCGTTTACGGGTGGTGAAGATGGTTTGCAATCCGTTCCCAGAGGAACACTGTTAGGCAGCATTGATCTGAAAAATGATTTGACTATGTATTACGTGGTGCTGGGCATCGTGGTCGCTTCATTCTTGCTGATCGTTCGCATCATTCATTCGCCGTTTGGTCAGGTACTCAAAGCTGTACGTGAAAATGAGCCGCGTGCAATCTCGTTGGGCTATGACACGGATCGCTACAAGTTGCTGGCCTTTGTGCTGTCAGCTGGATTAGCAGGCCTGGCCGGCTCGACCAAAGCAGTGGTACTGGGCTTTGGTACGTTGACAGATGTTCATTGGTCAATGTCAGGGCTGGTCGTCTTGATGACCTTAGTCGGTGGCATGGGCACCTTGATGGGTCCAGTGGTTGGCGCCATTATCATCATTGCGTTAGAAAACAAATTAGGTGATTTGGGTACGTGGCTGGCAACGGTGACTCACATAGAATGGTTTAACACCATAGGTGAATCAGTCACGATGGTGACTGGTTTAATTTTTGTGATTTGTGTGCTTGCCTTCAGACGCGGCATTATTGGTGAATTAGCTGCGCGCATACGTTAAAGCACAATCACTGATGCGCCGATAACTTTGCTACACAGACTTTCGCTGCAAACACGACTACGACGAGAAATAACATGAGTAAAGCCAGTTTTCATTGGGAAGATCCTCTCTTACTTGATCAGCAGTTATCCGATGATGAGCGCATGGTGCGCGATGCCGCCGCGGTGTATGCACAAGAAAAATTAGCACCACGTGTGCTGGAAGCTTTCCGCAGTGAATACACGGACCCCACCATTTTTCGTGAGATGGGTGAGTTGGGCTTGTTGGGAGCCACCATACCGACGGAGTACGGTGGCGCTGGTTTGAATTACGTCAGTTACGGTTTAGTCGCTCGTGAGATAGAGCGAGTCGATTCAGGCTTTCGCTCCATGATGAGTGTGCAAAGTTCGTTAGTGATGCTGCCAATTTTTGAATTTGGAACAGAAGCTCAACGACAAAAATATCTGCCCAAGCTTGCCACCGGTGAATGGATAGGCTGCTTTGGTTTAACAGAGCCTGATCACGGATCTGATCCGGGCAGCATGGAATCACGAGCAAAAAAAGTCGACGGCGGTTACAGCCTGTCGGGTTCGAAAATGTGGATTAGTAATAGCCCGCTGGCTCAGGTATTTGTGGTTTGGGCTAAAGACGATGCGGGAAAAATTCGCGGCTTCATACTCGAAAAAGGCTGGAAAGGCCTGACGACACCGCTAATTAAAGGCAAGGTTGGTTTGCGGGCGTCCACTACCGGTGAGATAGTGATGGATCAGGTTTTTGTACCTGAAGAAAATGCATTCCCAGAGATACGCGGATTAAAAGGCCCATTTACGTGTTTGGATGCAGCGCGCTTTGGAATCTCATGGGGTGCTTTGGGGGCCGCTGAATTTTGCTGGCATGCAGCGCGTACCTACACATTGGAGCGTAAACAATTTGGTCGCCCGTTAGCAGCCAATCAGCTAATACAAAAAAAATTAGCTGATATGCAAACTGATATTTCGCTGGCACTGCAAGGGTGTTTGCGCTTAGGACGTATGCGCGATGAAGGTAGTGCAGCAGTAGAAATTACTTCCATCATGAAACGTAATTCCTGCGGCAAGGCTTTAGATATTGCACGTATGGCGCGCGATATGTTGGGCGGTAATGGCATTAGTGACGAGTACGGTGTTATACGCCACGTGGTTAATTTGGAAGTAGTAAATACCTATGAAGGTACGCATGATATTCATGCGCTGATACTGGGTCGTGCCCAGACAGGTATACAAGCTTTTTTCTAAGTTGGTTGGTGCGCCAGGAGGCATACCTTATACCTGCCGCGCGCACTACCCAATCATCATAATGACGATGGTTGCGCCTCTGTCAAAGGATGGTTTTTTTGATAGTTGAGAAAAGCTTGATGCGTGCTGAGGAAAATCTTGTTTTGCATGCGCTCGCCGAGTTCTGTTTGTCGTAACCTATCTTGCACCGGTCCTTTAATCTCAGCAAATTCTAACGAAATATTTCTTGCTTGTAGATTTTTTTGAAGTTCTGTCAGCATGCCGAGTGCAGTCGTATCGAGTTGATTGACTGCGGATAAGATAAGCAGCACGGTGTTCGTCGCGGGTTTTTCGGCCAGCAAGCCTTCGATTTTTTCTGCTATCAACTGAGAGTTGGCAAAATAAATGCTCTCATCTATGCGTAATGCAATTAGCCCAGGAAAAACTTCTACCTGATGGCGTTCTATATTTCTGTAGTGTTCTGTTCCGGGTACGCGGCCTACTAATGCCATATGCGGATGACTACTG
>JAULVH010000080.1:4421-10586 GCA_032111105.1 Burkholderiaceae bacterium
AACGCCGATGATGATGCCTTCTTCTACACCAAAGATAATGACGCCTGCAAAGGTGAGTAGTAGTGCGACCGCGTCTGCTTTATCGTACTGCCATGCCTCTTTGAGTGTGTGTGTATCAATAAGCCCCAAGACAGCGACAATTATGGTGGCTGACAGCACCGCTTGCGGCAAATAGTAAAACCAGTGCGTTAATCCAGCGATGACAATCGCCATCAACACAGCAGAGACGATACCGGCCGCAGGCGTTTGTGCACCGGCAGAAAAATTTACTACCGAGCGAGCAAAGCCACCGGTAACAGGAAAGCCACCTGAGAATGCACTAGCGATATTCGCAGTGCCTATGCCTACGAGTTCGCGGTTGGGGTCAATACGTTGACCGCGTTTTAAAGCCAGTGATTGACCCACTGAGACACTTTCTACAAAACCTACCAGCGATAGTAAAAGTGCGGGCATCAGCAGCGTCGCAACCTGATCCCAATGAACAGCAGGTAATCCCAGTGCAGGCAGGCCAGCGGGTACATGGCCAACAACCGCTACGTGCGCATCTGTGTTCAAACCCGCTAAAGCGACTAGTGCTGTAGAAACGATGACGACAACCATAGGTGCTAGTTTCGTCATTAAGTCTGAACTTTTTGCTGATAGGCCCATTTGCTTGAGCAGTGACCCCAGGTAGTAACGTGCAAACAGAAGAAACGCAACCGCACTCAAACCGACTATCGCTGTCGTGGTATTGGTTTCATGCAGATGCATCGTAAGATTTTTAAGCGCAGACAATACCCCCGAAGACGAAAATTGAATTCCGAGCAGGTACTTAATTTGTCCTATGGCGATTAAGACAGCTGATCCGGAGATGAATCCACTGATGACCGGATGACTGAGAAACCAGGCTAGAAATCCCAGTCGTAAAAAACCGGCAGCCAGTAGCATCAGGCCAGATAGCAGTGCCAGCAGTATAGAGAGTGAAATATAGTCCGCACTACCGGGCATGGCCAGTGGCATTAGCGCACTGGCAGTCATTAATGAAGACACCGCAACCGGACCCACTGCCAGCGTCATGCTGCTGCCAAAGAGTGCATAAGCCACCATCGGTAGCAGGCTCGCATACAGCCCGACTTCCGGTGGTAATCCAGCCAACATGGCATAGGCCAGACTCTGCGGAATCAGCATGACTGTGACGATCAGCCCTGCTGTTACATCGCCTGCGATGAATTCGCGCTGATAGGTTTTTAGCCAATCAGGCAGTCTTAATACATTACGCATAAATTAATCCGCAGCTGGACGCGCAAACCACTCATGACCTTTGAGCATGAGGTTCCAATAAACAGCTGGCAGTATATTTTTTTTCAATATCCAAGCTGATTTGCGCGGCACAGTAGGGTCGAGCGGAAAGGTGGGTAAGAGCTTGCCACCGAAACCGAATTCCGCCAGCACGATGCGACCTTTTTCGACGGTCAATGGACACGATCCGTAACCATCATATTTTGTGGGCAGAGCACGACCTGCGCGCAGAGCCAGCAGATTTTCAGCGACCACCACGATTTGTTTACGCGCGGCTGCGGCCGTTTTTGCGTTCGGTGAAGAGCAGGCATCACCCAAACTGAAAATGTTGGGGTAGCGATTGTGTTGTAGCGTAACTTGATTAACATCGACCCAACCTTCAGCATTGGCGAGGGAACTTTCTTTTACAAAATCAGGTGCCGTTTGAGGTGGTACGACGTGGATGAAATCAAAACTTTTTTCTACTTGTACGATAGTGCCATTCGCGTCTTTTTCTTCAAACCAGGCGCGTTTTGCCGGGCCATCAATAGAGATTAATTTGGAATTGAAATGCAGGTTGGCGCGATAGCGTTCTACATATTTCATCAGTGGTGGTACAAAATCTGCCACACCAAAAAGAACCGCACCTGCATTATGAAAATCGACCTGTATATTTTTTAGTGTGCCTTGCTGCTCCCATTCCGAACACGAGAGATACATCGCTTTTTGTGGGGCACCAGCACATTTGATAGGCATAGGAGGCTGCGTGAAAATCGCTATGCCTGATTTCATGTTGCGCACTAAGTCCCACGTGTAGGTGGCCAGGTCAAATCGGTAGTTGGATGTCACGCCGTTTTTGCCTAGTGTCTCTTCTAAACCGGGTATGCCTTTCCAATTCAATTTCAGACCAGGAGCCACGATCAAATGTTGGTAGTTCACCGGGTTGCCCTTATCGAGCATGACCTTGCGATTTTCGGGGTCAAAGCCGGTGACCGACGCCTTGATCCATGTGACGCCTTCCGGCATGACCGAGGCCATATCGCGAACAGTGTCATTGCTATCAAATTCACCTGCACCAACGAGAGTCCACGCTGGCTGGTAGTAGTGTTTGTCGCTGGGTTCGATGATGGCAATGTTGAGATTTGATTGGCGTTTCTTGAGGCTGGCAGCTAGCCCTATGCCGGCACCACCGCCGCCGACAATCACGATATCTTGCGTGTCGCTCCAGTTGCAGGCCGAGGCGGTTGTTGCGGGTGAGGCCGAACTGGTTGAACCGCCGCGCGCCAATTGATGGAGATTTTGTGATCGCGCGCCGCTGCGGCAAAAAGCCAGCAAGGGGCCGGGTCGGGTTGCTAGCAGCTCGGCGAATTTTCTTGCTTGCAGTTCGGTGATCTGGCCGCTGATGACGGGCAGGTATTCATAGTTCAGTCCGGCTGCGTGTGCCGCAGCCTCCATGACCTCGCTGGTAGGCTGATCTGTGCCGCCTTCGCCGTCTGGACGATTGTTCACCACCGTCTTGAAACCCAGCGCGGCGACTTCTGCCATATCGGCCGGGCTAAGTTGCGGTGCTGTGCCAAATTTGTCGCTGTGACGTGTGATGTTTGCAGTCATGTTGTTTTCTCCAAGGCGGTACTTTTATTAAATCGGTCGGGACGATCTTCAATTTCATGAAATACATTATATTGACAAATAAACTGTAAGTAAATATAATGTTTACAGGTTAATTAAACACACGGAGCTGACAATGGTTGCGAATTCACACCCCCTAGTTCATGGAATTTTCGATCCTGCTACCTGGACCGTTACCTATGTGGTTTACGAAAAAGAGGGTGCTGCGTGCACCATTATCGACCCAGTTCTGGACTATGACCCAAAATCCGGTCGTACACGCACGGATTCCGCAGACAAGTTGATTGAATTTGTTAAGGAAAATAAATTACAGGTGGAGTGGATACTTGAAACGCATGCGCATGCCGATCACATTACGGCGGCTGCCTATCTCAAGCATAAGTTAGGTGGCAAAACAGCGATAGGCGACCATATTCCTGCCGTTCAAAAAGTATTCAAAGATATTTTTAATCTTGAGCCTGACTTTGCTACGGATGGTTCGCAATTTGATCATCTGTTGAAAGAGGATGAAGAATTTCATTTTGGCGCTTTGTCTGGCACCACGCTGTTTGTGCCCGGCCATACACCCGCCTGCGTTGCTTACAAAATAGGCGATGCAGTATTTGTGGGTGACACGATGTTTATGCCGGATGTGGGTACTGCGCGTTGTGATTTTCCAGGAGGTGATGCCAAGGTGCTGTATGGATCTGTTAAAAAGCTATTGAGCTTGCCTGACTCAACGCGGCTGTTTATGTGTCATGACTATCCACCTAACAATAGACCGATTTCATTTGAGACCACGGTCGCTGAGCAGCGTCAAAAAAATATCCATGTGCATGATGGAATTAGCGAGGCAGAGTTTGTAAAAATGCGCACACAGCGCGATGCAACGCTGGAAATGCCGGTACTGATTTTGCCTTCGGTGCAGGTAAATATACGCGCCGGTGAGATGCCTCCAGCAGAAGCTAACGGTATAGCGTATTTAAAAATACCAGTGAATGCGCTGTAAAAAATAGTGAGACACCCATAAAAAAACCCGCGCAATCTGCGCGGGTTTTTTGTTAAGCGTGATGCGGTTTACAGTCCACCGTTTTGCTGAGCAACCATCATGTACAACATGGGGATCGACAACATGGTGTTAAAGCGCGAAGTCAGCATCGCCAAACGTGCAGCGGCTGCTTTTTCTTCTGGCTCTACAGTTACCATACCCAGTGCTTTTTTCTGGTTAGGCCAAATGATGAACCAGACGTTGAATGCCATCACCAAAGCTATCCACATACCGATACCAATAGCGTGAACAGGCTGACGCAGAGCAAGTGCATCTGCTAAGTAGCCATTCATCCATGCCACCAAGACGCCGGTGGCTACAGTTGCTAATGCAGCGTAACGGAACCAGAACAGCGCCGTCGGTGCAATCACTTTACCGATCGCAGGCTTTTGTTCGTCTGGAATTTTGGGCATGGATGGAATCTGCACAAAATTAAAGTACCAAAGCAGGCCTATCCACATGATGCCGGATACCACGTGTAACCAGCGCATGACGAAAGCGCCCCAGGCATGACCCATTTGCGGGCCGGCTCCGGCCACGCTGCTTGCGATCAGAACCAGCAGGATCAAAAGTACGACCCCAGCGATGATAGTTCGCCCTAAAGATTGCAGAATTGCAGCCATATCTACCTCCCAAAAATTTCATTACGCAATTGTTGTGTTGGATTTGAGTCTTACCAAACCCTAGTAAATCCGCGCGAAGTATAGCCTAAGCGGCAATTTCTCATTGAATCCACAAAAAGCGCGGAGATTCTGCTCAATCGTTGATAGCCGTCTGTGCCGAGATATCCACCAAAGTACTGCCTCCGGCTAAGGTGAGCTTTAAGCGCTGCGGCGGTTGTATTTCAGCAGGCTGACGTAACACCCGCCCAGATTCATCGCTCAAGATCGCGTAGCCACGCTCTAACGTGCGTTGAGGCGCAAGTAGCTCGAGCTGGCTGCTGGCAGATTCAAGACCATGCTGCCATGTGGCTAAGCGTGAGCTAAAGGCAGTTTGCAATTGCACAGCTTTTGCGCCCAGCTTTGCGCGACGCATACGCGTGTCAGGCAAGGCATGGTGCAAGCGACTACGTGCTTGCTCTATACGAAAGCGCGCAGCAGCGAGTGGCGTAGTTGCGCCATGCCGCAATCGATTGGCTAAGTTGGATAACTTGAGTTTTTGATGGTCTATTGCCATGCTGGGGCTTTGCAGCCGGTGAGCCAGCCAGTCCAGTGATTGCGAGTGATCGTTTAGCCGATGGCGCAGCCCACCCGTTAGGTTTAGTGCTTGCTGGTGCAATTCGGCTAGCCAGTCTTCGGTGGGTGTGGCCGCCATTTCCGCCGCAGCGGTAGGCGTAGGCGCGCGCAGATCAGCAACAAAATCGGCAATGGTGATATCAGTTTCGTGGCCAACCCCAGCTATGACGGGTATGTCGGACGCAGCGATAGCTCGGGCAACACGCTCATCATTGAATGACCAAAGATCTTCCATACTGCCACCACCACGACAGACTATGAGCACGTCACATTCAGCACGCTGCGAAGCTGTGGTGATAGCCGCAGCAATTTTCTCGGCTGAACCTTCACCCTGGACGGCGGTTGGATACAAGACGATGGAGATATGCGGAGCACGGCGTCGTAAGGTGGTCAGGACATCGCGTAATGCCGCTGCTTGCGGGCTAGTTACGATACCGATCTGACGCGGGAATACAGGTAGTTCGCGTTTGCGAGCAGAGTCAAATAAACCTTCAGCAGCGAGCTTGGCCTTTAATTTAATGAAGGCCTCATACAAATTACCTACGCCGGCCCGACGCATAGCTTCTACATTGATCTGAAAGTCGCCACGAGCGGCATACAGGCTGACTAGCGCGCGCACCTCGATTTTGTCGCCCTCACGCGGAGCGAAATCGACGTATTGCGCCCGTCCGCGAAACATCACAGCACGTACCTGTGCCGAGGCATCCTTGAGCGTGAAGTACCAATGGCCAGAAGCAGCGCGGGTGAAGTTGGAAATCTCGCCGCTTATCCAGGTGAGTGGAAAGCTGCGCTCCAATAAGCGGCCGACAGCCTGATTGAGCTGACTGACTGTCAGAATTTCGGGGCTGCCGCTATCGTTGGTGGATGGTTCCGTGAGCATGTTCTGGGTTGGCAAGGGATGATGAAGTGCCATTGTCGCTGCTTAGTCTGATTCACGCACTTGAGTTTGTTTGAGGCGCCGATGGGTAGAACGCTATTTTTAGCTGGGTGGCGGACTCAGTGGCCTGGTGGTGGACG
>JAULVH010000081.1:0-9460 GCA_032111105.1 Burkholderiaceae bacterium
GGGCGACGGTGGACGGTCGTGACTGTGCTCATCAACAGGTCTGCATTTAACGATATTGGCTAGGTAGGTATCCACTCCGCGCGCTAGTTGCATAGCTTTGAGCATGTTATCTAGCAGTTTGCCGGCTGGCCCTACAAACGGCTCACCCTGAAGATCTTCGTTATGCCCCGGGCCTTCGCCTACGAATAACCAGCTTGCATTGCGATCCCCGATCCCAGGTACTGCATGTGTGCGGCCACGGCATAAATTACAGCGCGTGCATTCACGGATAGTGGAATCTAGTGCGTCCCACTCGAGTACAGAAATAGCGTGATCTGTGAAGGCCGACTCAGCGGGCTGATCGATGAAAGCTGTACCGTCAGCAGCGGGCATCTCACCGCGCGATTTGAGCTGCCACACCGGGCCTAAACCCATGCGCTCTATGCGTTGTAGTTTTTCAGGATTCATGATCATGCTCAGTGAGCATCAGACGCATAACGATGGCATCTTCGCGAGTCGACCCCGTGGAGGGATAATAATTTTGACGCACGCCTATTTGTTCAAATCCCAGATGTTTATAAACCGCCAGCGCATGCGGATTCGAAGGACGTACTTCTAACAGTATCGATTGCATTTTCTGTGCATGTGTCAAGGCTATAACTTTATCGAGCAGCAAACGCCCCAGCTTTCTGCCTTGTAGCGCAGGACGCACCGTGATATTTAATAAATGCATCTCATCGACCACGGGCATCGCTAAAAAATAACCGGCTATCTCACCATCAGGCCCTCGTACTACCCAAGCTTCGTAATTACTTTGCAGGGAATCGAGAAAATTGCCGCGTGTCCAAGGAAAAGGATAGGCTGAATTTTCTATCGCAACAACCTCTTCAAGATCCTGCGCGCGCATAGTAGAAAGTCGGAAAGGAGCGACCGATGCAGTGGACATGATCTGGTTCTGTTGAGCCTGGTTCACGTGCGCGCTCCCGCTAAGCGCTCTAGCGTCGTCATTGCTACTTTGTTGCGAAGGTAAACAGGCTGCGCATCACGCGCATGCACGACTTCACCCTTTAAAAACAACTCACCACCGAGTCGGGCAATATCGCAGGCATGCGGCATGATCTCAGGCAGTGTACGCGTGAGATTTAAATGAGTAAGTTGATCGCCATACTGACTCAGGCCATTACCGCAGATAGCGGGTGTTCCCACCGCCACAACCTGCGACGCAGGTGACAACGTCGGCGCAGTGACTACCTGCCAGCCTTGATCAAAACGATACTGCGCCCAATACACTTCACCCATACGTGCATCCAGCATAGCCAGCACCTCGTCGCCCGCGCCGGCCAGCCGTGCGCGTTGGGCCATGGCCAGCAAAGTGACGACAGGTGCTGCGGGAAGGTTGGCACCAAACGCAACACCTTGAGCCAGCCCACATGCGGTACGCACGCCCGTAAAGGAACCCGGTCCGGCACCAAAGGCGAGTGCGTCGCATAAATTTAGACTGAGATGAGCTTGCTCCAGCAGCGCATGCAGCATGCGCGGCACAGTCTGTGAATGCGTTTGCGAACCTAAGGATTCTTGCCAGATCAGATCGTTTTCGCGCAGCAGCGCAACGGAAGCGAGATCACTGGAGGTTTCTATGGCGATGATGGTGGGATATAAAACAGACATAACCACCATTTTACCGTGCGTGACCTGTACCGACAGCGGCGCGCTGAGAGGAAAGACATGATCGGCCAAGAAGTCCGAACTAATACGCGACTTCCCTACGGTAAAATGCAGGCATGAGCTGCCTCTTCCTGACCCCCGACACATTTCCTAAACTTGCAGCCGCACTTTCCTCGGACAAGTGGGTAATTGCCTGTTTGTGCGCTGGATGGTGCGATGTATGCAAACAATATCGCGCTGGCTTTGAGGCACTGGCAGAGCAGTTTCCTGCACACCAGTTTGTGTGGATAGACATTGAAGATCAATCCGATTTCATCGGTGATCTGGATGTAGAAAATTTTCCTACCGTACTTTTGCAGCGGGGCGATGTTGTGGCTTTTTATGGAACCATGATGCCCGAGCCCAAACAGGTTGCCCGATTACTGGAAGCGCAGCTTGAGCGCACCGAAGAAGAATTACTGCGCGAATCTACCAGCACTCCCGAGCGATCAGCATGGCAAAAAGAAAGTAATTTAATGACCAAACTGGCTGAACTCTAAACGAGATTAGTTCTGTCAGCTTAGTTGGATCAGCACATATCCGTCAGCTCAGTTTCAAAGGTAAATTTCGCAGCCGCTTGCCAGTTAAATTAAATATCGCATTAGCTACTGCGGGTGCAACGGGCGGTGTGCCCGGCTCACCCACTCCTTCAGGTGCTGCGCTACTCTGAATTATCACCACCTCGACCTCAGGCATTTCATCTATACGCAGCATGGGCATGTCATTGAAATTCTTTTGTACGACTTGTCCGTCTTTCAACTGAACGTCGCCATACAGTGCCGCTGACAATCCATAGGCAATCGCTGATTCTATTTGTTGTTTAACAATCTCAGGATTGACGACTATGCCGCAATCAATAGCACACGTAATTTTGTGTACCCGAGGTTTGCCTTGTTCTATCGACACTTCAGCAACCTGGGCCACGATACTGCCAAAACATGAGTGCAATGCCAAACCATGGGCGTGCGATTGAGCAGGTTTGCCGGCACGTTCAACCGCTGCATTTAAAACAGCAAGGTGACGCGGATGGGATGCCAGCATACCGCGGCGAAATTCAGCAGGATCGACTTTGGCTGTGTGCGCCAATTCATCCACAAAACTTTCTTTAAAAAAGGCATGGTGAGAATGGCCAACAGATCGCCATGGGCCCACCGGTAATGGAGATTCCACAATTATGTGTTCGATATGCTGATTACTGATTTCGTAGGGATGATCGAACAAGCCTTCAGCGGCGGTTTTGTCCGGCCCCATGGGCGGCAAATCAAACGCGCGCAATAGCAATTGCTGTATGGGCGCAGCCGATGCCGATTTACTCTGCCATGCTTCTACCTTGCCCTGCTTGTTGAGTGTGGCGGTCAGTTGAGCAACACACGCAGGCCGATAAAAATCGTGGGCAATATCGTCTTCACGCTGCCATAGCAATTGCACCGGAACACCCGGCATTTCCATAGCCAGCGCGGCGGCTTGCGCCACCATGTCGGTTTCGAGTCGACGACCAAAGCCACCACCAAGTAACGTGACGATCATATCAATCTGATCGACTGAGAGATTAGCTACGCGAGCAGCCGTGGCCACCGCAACCGAGGGAGCCTGGGTAGGCACCCAGATTTTCAATCGGCTATCCGTGAACTGGGCCGTGCAATTAATTGGCTCCATAGGGGTATGGGCTAGGTATGGTGCGCTGTACTCAGCCTTGATAGCCCTTGGCATCTGATCGTCATCAATCTCGTCCCCTATGCTGTAGTAGGTGAACCCAGATTCCTGGCTGAGACTTTCTTTTAGCTGTTGCATCACCATGAGATCGGTGAGTTGTGCGTGCGGCCCTACCTGCCACACGGGCGACAACAAGTTGAGCGCACTGTGTGCGGTCCAACGGCTGCCGGCAATCACTGCTACCGCATCGGTCGCACCAGATTGTTCTTGGTTTAGCCTGACCACTTTCAAAACGCCTGGAAAATCAGTGGCTGCCCGCAGATCAACGCTGCTAAGTCGCCCACCTAAATGCGGGCACATCACGACAGACGCATAGACCAGCCCTTTGGGTTTAACGTCCAAACCAAAATCAGCGCTGCCATCGATCTTAGAAGGAACATCTAGTCTGGGCAGCGATTTACCGATCTGATTAAATGCATATGGCTGCTTAAGCTGAAATGAAACGTCACCTAAATCTGCAGCATCAGTCGCTAACTCCCCGTAACCAGCCTGCAAGCCGCGCGGATGAGTTACCCGCCCTTCGCTGGTTCCGCATTCGGATTCAGGGACTCCCCAGCGTATCGCTGCGGCCATGATGAGTCGCGCACGGGCTGATGCACCCGCTTCCCGCATAGGTAGCCAACTATCTTTAACGCTGCTAGAGCCGCCGGTGACCTGTATTCCCAACTCGCGTTCTATCTTTCGCGAAAACCATTTTCCCAATTGATGAATAGCGCTTTCATCTTCAGGATGAAACGGCAAACCGTCTGCCAACATCGTAGTATCGCCATAGATTTTGTCTAGCGGTGCCTGCACCACGCGTATTGATGCCAATGGCACATCAAGTTCTTCGGCCACCAACGTGGGCAGCGCGGTCATGACCCCCTGCCCCATTTCACTCTTGGCCAGCACCACGGTGACGCGGTTGTCAGCACCTACCAAAACCCAGCCATTTAACTTGACCTCACCCGGGCGCATAGGAACTAGCGCAGTCCCCTCCAGCCTCTGCCTGGGCGGCAAGAGTGCCCAACCCACCGCCAGCGTGCCAGCAAGTGCAGCACCGCCGATCAAAAAATGGCGGCGACTGAGTCCCTCCGAAGGCTGGTCAAACATAACTGCTTCCTCAATGTTTTAGATGAACAGACCGCATGCTAGCCGATCTTAAGGAATTAATCGCAAAACTTCATGCGCAGCGACAGGGCAAGTCGATCACAGCCATAACTTTTCGAGGACTCCATGCCGGATAATTTTTTTCAGACCTTTGTTTTGCTGCTGTTAGTCACTGATCCGTTTGGTAATGTGCCCCTGTTTATTAGTACGTTGGCACACGTTAAGCCCGAGCGACGTGCCAGGGTCATCATCCGAGAATGCCTGATCGCCTTCTTTTTGCTTTTGCTCTTCATGTTTGGTGGTCGATATTTTCTTGAGGCTTTGCAATTGAGCCCGACCGCGTTGCGTATCGGTGGCGGCGTAATTCTTTTTCTTATCGCTCTCAGAATGGTTTTCCCCCGAGCCGACGGCATCTTTGGTGTCGTGCACGAAGGCGGCGGCGAACCTTTGATAGTCCCGCTGGCTATTCCGGCGCTCGCCGGGCCATCGGCCCTGGTAACTGTTCTATTGTTTTCAACCAGCCATGTGATGGGTATGGGGTTGTACGTCATGGCATTAATGTTAGTTGCGGCTGCTTGGTTGGTTGTTTTGCTGCCTGCAGAACGTCTGCTAAGAATACTGGGTCCCGCAGTTATTACGGCATTTGAACGCTTGATGGGACTCATACTGACAGCACTAGCAATAGAAATGCTGCTAGCCGGTATCACTGCATATATTCATGGTCTGGCGACCGTCGGCCCCTAAACTCGGCAGATCACATCTTGTAAGCCATAAAAAAACTCTTACTAAGCGCTATTATTGCGTTCCAGTCACAAATAACGACCTTCAGCTCACTTTAGGTCGATCACTATGGATCAGTTCAAGCAAATTTCCACCTTTGTTGATGTGATTGCTCGAGGAAGTCTGTCAGCCGCGGCCAGAGCTGAGGGCATCGCACCCGCCGTAATCAGCCGTCGCCTGGACGCGCTCGAAGCCCGACTGGGTGTAAAGCTGCTGCAAAGAACCACGCGCAAAATCGCTCTGACCACCGAGGGCATTGCTTTCCTCGAAAATTGCCAACGCATACTTCAGGATCTGGAGAACGCCGAAGCTCAGGCATCTGAACGTAGTGCGCGCCCTAGTGGCCACCTCAGTGTCTCTGCGCCGGCAGGATTTGGCCGGCAGATCGTGGCGCCTCTCATTCCCTCATTTTTGGCGGAACACAGAGACGTCACCGTTACCCTGAATCTGAACGATCGCGTGGTTGATCTCATAGGAGAAGGTATAGACATCGCCATACGGATAGCCGACTTGTCCGACTCTAGCCTGATAGGCATCAAGCTGGCTGATAATCAGCGTGTTGTAGTGGGCTCACCAGACTATTTCCGCAAGCACGGGCGGCCTGCTAGTCCCGATGAGCTATCGCGCCATAACTGCCTTGCTATTTCCAGCGCGGGCAGCCAGCGGGGCTGGACGTTTAGACAGACGGGCAAAAGCGTTACGATGAAAGTTGGTGGGAATATGGTGTGCAACGATGGCACTGTGCTGCATGACTGGGCTCTGTCAGGCAAGGGGTTGGCTTGGCGCTCTATGTGGGAAGTCGGTAAAGAAATCGAAGCGGGCATGCTCGAGACCGTGCTCGATCAATACTCAGCGCCCGGCAACGATATTTACGCCGTCTTTGCTCAGCGTCAGCATTTACCGCTACGCATACGCGTGTTTGTTGATTTTCTCCGGCGCGCTTTCGCCGAACAGAACTACTGGAAGAAATAAAAAAACAGACTTGCTCACAACGTTCGCAAAGCAAGCATTTAACGAGATAAATGATGCAGTGCTGCTGGAGTAATGCTGGAGAAAAAATCGGAGCTAATCGATAGTGAAATAGCTGTAGATTAGCTATGTAAACTATCCAGCAGGAATAAGACTAGTAAGAACTGAGAGAGTCGCGGTTTGTTGACTAGTACCTACCGCACAAAAATTAACCCCGGCAATTGCCGGGGTATGGAATGCTAAATTACACTGGCTGAATATTCGAAGCCTGCTTGCCTTTAGGTCCGGATGTTACTTCGAACTTGACACGCTGATTTTCTTGCAGTGATTTGAAGCCTGCCGACTGAATTGCTGAGAAGTGAGCAAACAAATCTTCGCCACCTTCATCGGGAGTAATGAAACCAAATCCTTTTGCATCATTGAACCACTTAACAGTACCTGTTGCCATCTTACTTCCTATCTTAGTTCGGTTACGACGGGAATGCCGCCAGAAAACGTCTCAACCAAGTAAGGAATTACAGAAAGCCCTGCACCACTGCTACTCGAATTTCAACGTAGTCGCGATTATACTTGAAAAAATTATCACACTCCTTTTTAGCTCAAAAGGAATTTGACGCAGATCGAATTTTCGTCATTAAGTTCCCTACGATTTCTGAGTTAATGCCTATGTCCTGCCAAGGGGTCTGGAACCAAGTCATGCCAAATAGCCTATAGTTAGGCACTCTTACTCATATCTCTCGGTTAATTCATGAACTTCGATGTTGCTATTGTGGGCAGTGGCCTGGCTGGCCTGTCCGTTGCTCTTCACCTTGCAAACGAGCGCAAAGTCGTCGTTATCTCCAAGCGATCGCTACGCGATGGCGCCAGTGACTGGGCACAGGGAGGCATTGCTGCAGTTCTGGATTCTGCAGACAGTTATGACCAGCACGTCAATGACACACTGATCGCCGGTGCCGGGCTGTGTGATGAGTCTGCAACCCGCGCCATAGTAGAACAAGGTCGAGCAGCCATTGAGTGGTTAATTTCTCAGGGCGTACCGTTCACTCGCGATGACCAGGCCGAAATGGGTTTTCATCTGACCCGTGAGGGCGGGCATAGTCAACGTCGCATCATTCACTCGGCTGATGCCACCGGTCATGCTGTGCAAGTGACGCTGGAAGAGCAAGTGCGTCGGCACCCCAATATCACGTTGCTTGAAAACCATTGCGCCATTGATTTGATCACCTCAGATAAAATCGGGCTGCACAACGGTGCTCCTCATTGCCTTGGTTTGTATGTACAAGACGTGACCACGGGTCAAGTGCAAACTATCGCCGCCGATCAAACAGTGCTGGCAACCGGCGGCGCTGGCAAAGTCTATCTTTACACCACCAACCCCGACACGGCCACCGGCGACGGTATCGCTATGGCCTGGCGGGCTGGTTGTCGGGTCGCGAATATGGAGTTCATACAATTTCATCCGACCTGTCTTTATCATCCTTACGCAAAATCCTTCCTGATTACAGAAGCAGTTCGCGGTGAAGGTGGCTTATTGAAGCTGCCTGCAGCCGCCGGTGCAGCGGCCGGACAGCGCTTCATGCTTAGTCATGATGAGCGAGCCGAACTCGCTCCGCGCGATATTGTTGCGCGAGCGATCGACTTTGAAATGAAAAAACGTGGACTGGATTACGTAGAACTCGATATTAGCCATCAGCCCGCTGATTTTTTGAAAGAACACTTCCCAACGATTTATGTGCGCTGTCTTGAGTTAGGCATAGATATTACAAAACAGCCTATTCCTATTGTTCCGGCAACCCATTACACGTGCGGTGGCATCGTGACCGATTTGTCCGGTCGCACCGATCTACCTGGCTTGTATGCAGTTGGTGAAACAGCGTACACGGGGTTACATGGCGCTAACCGTCTGGCCAGTAATTCATTATTAGAGTGTGTCGTGCTCGGTCGCGCAGCTGCGCAGCATATAGAAAATGAAGCCCAACCTAAGAAGGCCCAATTACCTGCCTGGGATGAAAGTCGCGTCACCAATGCAGATGAAGAAGTTGTGATTACCCAAAACTGGGATGAGCTACGACGATTTATGTGGAATTTCGTTGGTATCGTACGCACCACCAAACGACTGGAGCGAGCTCAGCACCGCTTAGCCGTGCTGAAAGAAGAGATCGATGAATACTACGCAAACTTTCGCATCACGCGTGATCTTTTGGAGCTGCGTAATTTAGTTGAGGTTGCTTCGCTGATTGTTCGTAGCGCAAAGTCGCGCCGCGAAAGCCGAGGCTTGCATCACAGCCTGGATTATCCAGACACACTCCCTAAGGCATTACCCACTGTGTTGTCACCTAAACGCAAACTTGGTACTCGTAAGCCGTAACACGCTAACTTGCGATCATTAATGCCTTGTGCGATCACTTGTTTAACAAGCTAAGGTGTGAGTAATTGTGAACAGCGCATCAAATAACACGCAATGAGTAATCGGTAGCTTTGATGTCTTTGGTCAGGCTACCGATAGAAATACGATCAACTCCGGTTTCAGCAATCGCTCTGATTGTTTTGCGATCTATGCCGCCAGAGGCTTCGAGCAGCGCACGCCCTGCAGTTTGTTCTACAGCCTGTTTAAGCATGGCGGTAGAAAAATTATCTAGCAAGATAGAAACAGCACCTGCGTCTAGCGCCTGTTTTAGTTCGTCTAATGATTCAACTTCTATCTGTATACCCACGCCGGCTTGCAACGCCTGAGCCGCCTCCATTGCTTTAGCAATACTGCCAGCTGCGGCAATATGATTTTCTTTAATGAGTATGCCGTCATACAAAGCAAGCCGCTGATTTTTTCCGCCACCTACGCGCACGGCATATTTTTGTGCCAAACGTAAACCGGGCAGTGTTTTGCGCGTATCCAAAACAGAAGCTCGCGTTCCTTCTATTAACTTGACGTACTCGCGCGTGGCGGTGGCTACACCGGATAGTAATTGCAGAAAATTGAGCGCTGTTCTCTCGCCTGTTAATACGGCGCGCGCAGGACCGGCCAGGGTACACACCTGGGTATCGGCAGACATCACATCACCTTCAGCCACATGCCAGGTTAGTACTATTCGGGGATCAAGCAGCTTCATCACCGCTTCAAACCATGGGGCACCACACAACACTGCAGGCTCGCGCACCAGCACGCGTGCTTTGATGTGTGCTGATTCGGGTATCAGCATCGCAGTGATATCTCCAGTGCCTATGTCTT
>JAULVH010000082.1:0-8828 GCA_032111105.1 Burkholderiaceae bacterium
TGTACCTACACCTTCAACTCGCACTGGCCCGCCTGCAATTGCACCGGCGGCTAAAAAATACGACGCCGATGATGCATCGCCTTCAACATGAATGACTCCTGGACTTTGGTAGTGCTGACCTGGTTGTATGGTGAATGCAGACCAACCTTCGCGATCTGGCTTTACGCCAAATCGCTCCATGAGATTTAAGGTGATTTCTATGTAAGGCTTGGAAATCAACTCGCCTATGACTTCTATACGTAGCGCTTTCTCACGCGCTATTAACGGGGATGCCATAAGCAGTGCTGTTAAAAACTGACTCGATACATTGCCGCGCACTTGCAGTTTTTCTGGGTGCAAATTACCGCGCACTATGTGCAGCGGCGGAAAACCTGGATTACCTGTGTAGCTAATGCGAGCACCTGCGGCATTGAGTGCATCAACCAAATCACCAATGGGGCGTTCATGCATACGCGCCACACCATGAATAGTGTAATCACCGCCCATGGCTGCCAATGCCGCTGTTAATGGACGAATAGCTGTACCGGCATTCCCCATAAATAAATCGGCCGAATGAACAGGAAAAGCTCCGCCTGCACCTTCAACTGAAAAATCCTGAGACTCACCGTGCTGCTGCCAACGCACGCCCAGTTTTTTTAGCGCCATCAACATGACATGCGTATCGTCAGAGGCCAGTAATGATTTTATTTCGGTCGTACCTTGCGCCATTGCGGCAAGTAATAAGGTACGGTTAGATATACTTTTCGAACCCGGCAGACGCACCGTACCGCGTGCAGTAGCCGCAGGTTTTAGATCAAGGTGATGCGGATAATGTTTCATGTGTCAGTCTCCACCTTGTTCATGAGGACGCGGCTGTTCTGCTGCTTCTATGGCAGTAATCCAGCTCTGCCTTGCATCGCGCGCACGCGTAAAAATTGCCTCTAAGCCCGCACCATTTTCTTGAGAAAGTAATTCACGCAAGTGCGATACCTGATCCATATACGAATCAAGTTCATTCAATAAAGCTGCTCGATTAGCCAAGGCAATATCTCGCCACATCTCGGGCGATGAACCCGCTATGCGCGTGAAATCTCGAAAGCCGCTCGCGGCATAATGGAAAAGAGTGTCTGCATTCGGACGGGCGGCAATATCATCAACCAATGCATACGCCAGTAAGTGCGGCAAGTGACTGACCGCTGCAAACACGGCATCGTGTTCAGCTGCATCGAGCCGGTGTATGTGCGCACCACACAGCTGCCATGCATGCGCGACCCTTGAGATAGCTTGGTCTGAGTTTTCTTTTAGCGGCTTGAGAATAACTTTTTTGCCGGCATACAGATCAGCTAACGCCGCTTCAGGGCCATTTTGCTCACGACCTGCAATCGGATGCGCTGGCACAAACTGTGAAATCTTGGTACCCAGTGCCTGCCTGGCAGCGAGCACCACATCCGACTTGGTACTGCCAGCATCCGTTACCACCGTATCAGCAGACAAATACGGAGCAATAGCAGCAAAGAGAGTAGCTGTCTGCGCAACCGGTGCAGCGATCAGCACAAGATCAGCTCCCGTTACAGCCTCTTGTATTGTTCCAGCGATGCTGTCGATGAGGCCAAGAGATTTTGCGCGCTCCAGCGTTTCGCGCCGGCGACCTACTCCCATCACTTGAGCAACTGCACCTTGCTGCTTGAGTGCGAGCGCAAACGATCCGCCTATCAAACCCACACCGAAGATAGCAATTTTTTTCAGTGCAGGTGATGTGTTCACTGTGTTCTCATTCACGCTCAAGCGAGTATCGCCTTAAGCGCTGTAAGAAACGCGGCGTTTTCTTCTGGTAGTCCTATCGATACACGCAGCCATTGCGGCAAACCGTAATTACCTACCGGACGAACGATGATTCCTTTTTTGAGTAAGGCCAGATTCACGCGGGCACCCGCGCCATCATCTTGACCAGCGCGAAACAACACAAAGTTACCTGAAGAAGGAATGTATTCGATATTCATGCTATCGAATGCCGATGTGATTTGTTGATAACCCTGCGCATTAACCTCAGCACTTTTTTTCAGGTAAGCCGTGTCGTTTAATGCGGCAATCGCTGCTGCCTGAGCCAAGGAGTTCACATTAAAAGGCTGACGCAGACGATTGAGCAAATCGGTCAATGCAGGCTGTGCAATACCAAAACCAACACGCAGACCAGCTAATCCATAGGCTTTAGAAAAACTACGCGAGACAATCAGATTGGGATAGTGCTCTACCCAACGTAATGAATCATAGCGCTGCTTATCAGAGAGATATTCTGTATAGGCTTCATCTAAAACCACCACGACCGAAGGTGGAACCGATTGTATAAACGAATGAATCTTCTCAGCATCTATAAAGGTACCGGTGGGATTGTTCGGATTAGCGACAAATACCAAGCGTGTTTCATGGGTGATGGCCGCGCGCATAGCGTCCAAATCGTGACCGTAGTTCACAGCCGGTACAACTATCGCCTTTGCTCCTACAGCTTGCGTTGCTAAGGGATAGACAGCAAAAGAAAATTCTGAATACACCACTGACTGACCGGGTGCTACCAATGCGCGCGCTGCTAATTCGAGTATGTCGTTACTGCCATTACCCAAGGTAATGCTATCAGTAGGCACATCAAATTTTTTGCTGATAGTTCCTTTGAGATCAAACCCATTGGAATCGGGATAACGCGCTAACTCAGCTAACGCAGCCGTCATCGCCAGCCGTGCACTTTCGGGCAAACCTAATGGATTTTCATTGGATGCCAGCTTAACGATACTGCAACTTCGGAAATGGGTTTACCACCTTGATAAGGGGCGATTGCACGAACGTAATCAGGGCCGAAATTCATAAGCTAGTAAAAAATATCAGGAAGCGTGCGGGTAGGATCCCAGCAATTTGAAAAAAGCTGCCTGTGTCTGCAGCTCGGCTAAGGCCATCGATACAGTCGGATCATTAGCATGACCCTGGATATCAACATAAAAGTAATAATCCCAGCGCCCTGTTCTGGCGGGACGTGATTCAAAGCGCGTCATGGATACGCCATGCTTGGATAGTGGCGCGAGTAATTCATACACAGCACCAGGTTTGTTAGGTACCGATAAAACGATAGACGTTTGATCTTTTCCAGAGGCTGAGGGCATCAGCCGTCCGATCACGACAAAACGCGTGCGGTTGTGAGGGTCATCTTGTATGTGCGCATGCACGATAGAAAGACCATATCGCTTGGCAGCCATCTCGCCTGCAATAGCTGCCGTACTGTGATCGTCGCTCGCCATTTTTGCAGCCTCTCCATTGGAGGCAACTGCTTGACGTTCTATGGCTGGGTAATGCTCATTCAACCACGACTGACACTGAGCCAGCGCCTGAGAATGAGCGCAAATACGCTTAATACCTTCCATGCTGCCGGATCGTGTCATCAGGCTGTGATGCACAGGCAGTGCGACTTCACCACTAATAGAGAGTGTTGTTTGCAGCAATAAATCGAGTGTGCGATTAATCGTGCCTTCAGTAGAATTTTCAACTGGCACCACGCCAAATTCTGCGGTGCCTGCTTCGACTGAACGAAATACTTCGTCGATCGATATACAAGGTAATTCAGTGACTGCCTGACCAAATTGCTGCCATACCGCTTGTTCGCTATAGGTACCTACTGGGCCAAGAAAGGCGACAGTCACGCGATTTTCCAGCGCACGACACGCCGACATGATTTCGCGGTATATGGATTGCAAATCAGATGAATGCAGCGGCCCAGGATTATTTTTGGCCACACGCGCTAAGACCTGTGCTTCGCGCTCAGGTCGAAACACAGGGGCATCGGTTTCTGCTTTTACGTGACCCACCTGCTGAGCTACTTTTGCGCGCTCATTTAGCAAGCTAAGTAACTGCGCATCCAGAGCGTCTATCTTCTCACGCAAGGGTTTGAGTTTGTCATCACTCATGGCTCGTTGCCTTTGTTTTTTTCTTTAACGGCTGCGTGAACTACCAACACCGGTAATTCACATCAGCCCGCGTCACCCTCATCCGAACCGGTTTCATCTTCAGCATCGGTCTCGGCAATACGCTGCAGACCAGATAATCGGGTTCCATCTTCAACGGCAATCAAGGTCACACCCTGAGTGGCGCGTCCCATTTCACGTATCTCTGAAACGCGTGTACGTATGAGCACACCACCGGTGGTGATCATCATGATTTCATCGGTAGATTCAACTAACGTCGCAGCTACTACTTTGCCATTACGCTCGCTCGTCTGTATGGCAATCATGCCTTTGGTGCCACGACCATGGCGAGTGTATTCAGTAATCGGCGTACGCTTGCCGTAACCATTTTCAGTGGCTGTTAATACGGATTGCTGCTCATTTTGCGCAACCAACATCGCAATCACCAGCTGACCTTCTTCCAGATTCATGCCGCGCACGCCTCGCGCTGTACGACCCATAGGACGCACATCACTTTCATCAAACCGCACTGCTTTGCCGGAATCAGAGAACAACATCACATCGTTGCCGCCATTGGTTAATGACGCACCAATCAGAAAATCTCCGTCATCTAAATCAACCGCGATGATGCCGGCTTTACGAGGATTACTAAAATCAGATAACGAGGTCTTTTTAACGACACCGTGCGATGTCGCCATGAATACGTAACGGTCTTCGGGGAATTTACTGTCAGCACCAAACAACGGCAACACGACGGTGACTTTCTCGCCCTCTTGCAGCGGGAACATATTCACAATCGGCTTACCACGCGAGGTACGTGAACCTTGTGGCACTTCCCAAACCTTGAGCCAGTACATGCGGCCGCGATTGGAGAAACACAGTATGTAATCGTGGGTATTGGCTATAAAGAGCTGTTCTATCCAATCGTCATCTTTAGTACCTGCTGCCTGCTTACCGCGACCACCGCGTTTTTGCGCACGGTATTCTGATAAAGGCTGCGACTTCATATACCCAGAATGCGACAGTGTGACCACCATATCTTGCGGTGTAATCAGATCTTCTGTACCTAGATCGGTCGCGTTAATTTCTATAGCTGAGCGACGTTTGTCTTTGTTGCCCTCGCCGTATTCATTGCGCGCAGCGACTAACTCGTCACCGATGATGGTGGTAACGCGCTCTGGACGACCTAAGATATCGAGCAAATCAGCGATCTGCTCCATGACTTCTTTGTACTCATTAACGATCTTGTCTTGCTCAAGGCCTGTCAGGCGTTGCAGACGCATCTGCAAAATTTCCTGCGCCTGATCATCGGACAATTTATAAAAACCATCCGATTGCAAACCATAGTGACGTGGAAGATTTTCAGGGCGGAAGGCATCTATACCGCCAGAGTTTTCTGCGCCAGTGCGTGCCAGCATTTCACGCACAAGTGACGAATCCCACGAGCGCGCCATCAGTTCAGCTTTGGCCACTGGCGGTGTAGGTGCAGCCTTGATGAGTGCGATGAATTCATCAATATTTGCCAACGCAACAGCCAGACCTTCAAGCACATGCCCACGGTCACGCGCCTTGCGTAATTCAAACACTGTGCGACGCGTTACGACTTCGCGACGATGCGACAAGAAGCATTCCAGCATCTGCTTCAGATTGAGCAACTTAGGCTGCCCATCAACCAAGGCCACCATGTTCATACCGAAGGTGTCTTGGAGCTGTGTTTGCTTGTACAAATTATTGAGAACAACTTCGGCAACTTCACCGCGTTTTAGCTCAATCACTACGCGCATACCTGATTTATCGGATTCATCACGAATATCAGAAATGCCGTCTAATTTTTTATCTCGTACGAGTTCAGCTATACGCTCGAGTAAGGATTTTTTATTAACCTGGTAAGGCAGCTCATCAACAATGACAGATGACCGACCATCGCGCATCTCTTCAAAGTGAGTAAGAGCACGCATAACAACTCGACCGCGACCAGTACGATAGCCATCGCGCACACCGGACACACCATAAATAATTCCGGCTGTTGGAAAATCAGGCGCAGGAATAATTTCTATCAATTCATCGACTGTGCACTGTGGCGTGCTCAGTACATGCAATGCGCCGTTAATCACCTCAGTAATATTGTGAGGAGGAATATTGGTCGCCATACCAACAGCAATTCCGGAAGAGCCGTTGATCAGCAAGTTGGGGATTCGTGCGGGCAGTACCGATGGCTCTTTTTCTTTGCCATCGTAGTTGGGTACAAAATTGACTGTGTCTTTGTCGATATCAGCCAGCAGTTCGCTTGCGATTTTATCCAGACGACATTCGGTGTAACGCATCGCAGCCGCGTTATCACCATCTATCGATCCGAAATTACCCTGACCATCGACGAGCGTGTAACGCAGTGAAAAATCCTGCGCCATCCGCACTAGGGTGTCATAGATAGCCTGATCGCCGTGCGGGTGATACTTACCCATCACCTCGCCCACAACACGTGCGCATTTAACGTGGGGACGATTCCAAACATTGTTGGTCTCATGCATCGCGAAGAGTACTCGGCGATGTACTGGCTTAAGACCATCTCTGACATCTGGCAAGGCGCGACCCACGATTACGCTCATAGCGTAGTCAAGGTAACTCTTGCGCATCTCTTCTTCGAGGGAAATCGGGATGGTCTCTTTGGCGAACTGATCCATTGGCAGGCTGATAATTTGAATAAATCGAACGGACTATTTTATGAAAACACAAGGAAAATCGTGTGTTTGCACTAGCGGTATTGAGCGGTAATAGCTACTCACTTCTGAACTCGAAATTTTACCACGTGGACTCTCTCCAAAGAAGAAACCACGTAACTAAAACCATTCCATGCTTATCGAGGTTTACGAACCCTACTCCGTCATTTGATAAGCGCCAAAACCATCCTGCCTGCGACTGTCAGACTACGCAAATTGCATTTTCGCGCAGCACACATACGGTAAGGAGACATACCCATGAGCCCGCGTTCAACTATCTTTTTGATATTAATTTCGCTTACTTTTACAGCTGCAAATGCGCAGGCTGCAACAAGTGCAGCCACTAGGTCGCTAGCCAAAGCAGGCTATTTGACCGATTCCAGTGGAACGGTGGTTCGAGGAGGCGGGGGAGAATGTTGGCGCGCCGGCCTTTGGTCACCCTCGCTGGCGACGGTCGTCGGCTGTGATGGCGTGCTAGCGAGTGCTTCGCCTGTTCCGCTACCCGCCCCCGCGCCAGAAGAATCCATTGCAACCGCAGTCGATACAGAGCCCAGCCCTGAGATCCTGGCCGAATCAACTGAACCGCAAGCAGACGTTGAAAAAATCAGTTTTGATACAGACACATTGTTTGATTTTGATAAGTTCGCACTAAAGACAGAAGGAAGGCAGCGGCTAGACCTGCTGGCATCGCGACTCATGGACAAGGTGGTTCAGGTTGTAGTGGCACTAGGCTACACAGACTCCATTGGTACCCAAGCCTATAACCAACAACTGTCCGAAAAACGCGCTATGGCTGTGGCTGACTATTTGCGTGGCAAGGGCATACCCAGTGAAAAAATTGTCACTGAAGGACGTGGCGCTTCACAGCCTATCGCCAGCAACTCCAGCGAGGCCGGACGCGCCAAGAACCGCCGTGTAGAGATCGAAGTGGTCGCCATTCGGCCCAGGGAATAAAAGAGTTACCCCATTCCTCACACTCTGGAGGGGGTGGTTTAGTGGGCTTGGCGGTAGCAAAATAGGGCTTATTAAGCCTGAAAACATGCTCTCCGCAAGAATGTTGTTTATTTATTAGTGCCAATAACTCACTAAATTGGCAGACTTCTTGGGCTAATGCTAATAAATAGCAGTAAAATTACGTTCTAATTCGCTAAACGGCTTTGAAGGTTACATCCTCAGTCCTAGTCCGCGAATACAGCTTAACCAACACAGGAACCACCATGAAACGCACTTTGCGAAACTTAGCTATTCTTCTTGCGCTTTCCTCTATGAGCGCGCTCGTTTTTGCCGCCGACAAGGCGCCCAAAAAAGGATATTTGACCGATTCAGGCAACGAAGTAGTCAAAAGCAATTTTGGCCTTTGCTGGCACACGGGCTTTTGGACACCAGCCGACGCTGTTGAAGGTTGCGATGGCATGCTCAAACGTGCCGCTACAGTACCGCTGGTTACCCCACTGCCTGCCCCAGCCCCTGCTCCCTACGTAGACACATCACCGCTAACCGGAGAAGAGCCTGCTCCAGCAGCAGCAGCTCCAGCAGTAGCTGCAGCCCCTGCTCCCGCTTCAGAAAAAATCACCTTTGAAGCTGATACCTTCTTCGATTTCGATAAATCAGTTCTCAAGCCAGCAGGCAAATCTAAATTGAACGATTTGGCTTCCAAGCTTCAAGGCATTGATATCGAAGTGGTGGTTGCCACTGGCCATACGGACGCAGTCGGTTCGGACGCTTACAACATCAAACTGTCTCTGCGCCGTGCCAACGCTGTTAAAGCCTTCCTGGTATCCAAAGGTATTCCTGCCGATCGCATCTTTACCGCTGGCAAAGGCGAAACAACGCCAGTAGCAAGCAACAAAACACGTGAAGGCCGCGCACAAAATCGTCGCGTGGAAGTCGAAGTGGTTGGTTTACGTAAAAAATAAACCCACTGCATCGTTGTACTAGCCGCTGTAACTAGCCCCCGCTCGCGGGGGCTTTTTATTGGGCTTCGTGGCTGTTTTACCGGTTTCAGCTATCATGTCAGTTATGAATGCCGATCCCCTAGAGCTACAAAAATTCAGTGAACTTGCCCACCGTTGGTGGGACCCCACTTCCGAATTTCGTCCCTTGCATGAAATCAATCCTCTTCGATTGGAATGGATTAACGCGCTGGCGCCCCTCGCTGGCAAACGCGTTTTAGATGTGGGCTGCGGTG
>JAULVH010000082.1:8838-10542 GCA_032111105.1 Burkholderiaceae bacterium
CGGCATACTGACAGAGGCCATTGCAAAAAAAGGGGCTACGGTCAAAGGTATTGACCTCTCCGAGAAAGCTCTCAAAGTTGCTGATCTGCACAGCCTTGAGTCGGGAGTAAACGTAAATTACGAATTGATAGCCGCCGAAGATCTCGCTGCTCGCGAGCCGGGGCTATACGATGTCGTAACGTGCATGGAAATGCTTGAGCATGTGCCCGATCCATCGGCCATCGTGCAAGCCTGCGCAACACTAGTAAAACCAGGTGGTCAGGTATTTTTCTCTACTTTAAATCGCAATCCTAAATCCTACTTGTTTGCCATTATTGGCGCCGAGTACATGCTGCGTCTGCTGCCGCGTGGCACGCATGATTATGCGAAATTCATCAAGCCTGCTGAACTTTCTCAATTTGCCCGCAACGCGCATTTGGAAGTGCAAGCACTTAAAGGCATGACCTACAACCCGCTCACAAAAATCTACTCGCTCAATCACGATACTGACGTCAACTATCTGATGGCCTGTGTCAAATCCAACTGATTGACGTTATCTATGCCCAAGCTGTCGTCACTACCGCGCGCTTTGTTGTTCGATCTCGATGGAACACTTGCTGATACCGCTCCGGATCTCGCAGCCGCCGTCAATAAAATGCGTACCGACCGTGCGCTAGATGAAACCCCTTTTGACATACTGCGTCCGCTTGCATCAGCCGGTGCACGTGGCCTGATTGGTGCCGCGTTCGCCATCGCACCGGGCCATGCTTCGTATGATGAGATGCGCACAGAATTCTTGCTGAACTATGCAGCCGCCATTGCTGATCGCACAGTACTGTTTGATGGTATATCGCAATTACTCCAAGAAATTACCGAGCAAGGTTTGCACTGGGGCATAGTCACCAATAAGCCAGCGCTCTATACCGACGCACTCGTTCCAAAAATCGGATTGCAGCACGCCGCATGCGTCATCTCCGGCGACACGACACCGCATGCTAAACCCCATCCCGAACCGCTGTTTGAAGCAGCGCGCCAATTGCAAATAGAACCGCAAGCATGTTGGTACGTAGGAGATGATCTGCGAGATATACAAGCAGGCAAGGCTGCAGGCATGCCTACCATTGCAGCGGCTTGGGGTTATTGCGGCCACACAGAACCCGCTGATTGGTTAGCTGACTCCATTGCAATGCATCCACTCGATTTAATGAGTTTGATCAAACGCTCTTGAAAATTTTCGCATCGTCGCCAGATGAGGAATACAATGATGTAACTGCTTATTGGGGGCGACCTGGCTTCGACAGGGGTTGCAAAGCAGCGCAGGGCATACCGAGGGCTGGTCACCTCGTAAATACAACCGGAAATGCTTAAATGCAAACGACGCAAATTACGCTACTGCACAAGCAGCGTAAACCACTAAGAACTTAATAACTTCTTAGCTCTGCACCACCAGGTCTCTGGGGTGGGTTGGAAACAACGGCAGAGTCATATACAGGGAATCGCAACATGTCGGGTTACTTGGCATGACGTTAAATTTAGGTAACTCGTCTTGTTGCAGCGTGTGTGTCCGCGTCAGCAAGATAAAATTCAAACGACAACACTAAGTATGTAGAACTGTCTGTAGAGTACTTCTGGACGCGGGTTCGATTCCCGCCGCCTCCACCAAATAAAAGACCACCCTTGCGGTGGTTTTTTATTGGGTGGTTGGTTTGACTTTCATCAAGCTTA
>JAULVH010000082.1:10552-12357 GCA_032111105.1 Burkholderiaceae bacterium
TCCCGCCGCCTCCACCACTTGTTAAAAAACCAACCGTTCTCGGTTGGTTTTTTTTCGCCTGATTGCCGCCAAAACCCGCGTGCTACCGTGGGTTACCGTGGAAACTTGTGGACTGCCCCTTCAGCATTAACTGGCGGTTATTAGACCCGGCTCTCTCTGTGCCGGGGATTTCTCTCAGCGCGTCTCGCGGCCAGAAACCTGCCGAAGTCCACGAGGCCCTCAGACTGTGGGTAGAACAATCAACAAGTTACGAGTGGACCAATCAATCGGTTTTCTACCGCCATTGGCAGGGTCGCGGAAATCATAACCAAGTTGTTTTGGCTGCGGGGACTGGGAAATGCGGGGACCGGCCAGCAGCGGTCATTGGCCTGTGACCGCTTTCTGAAAGACAGTTGTCCTCACCAGGAGTCCCTGAATTGGTGGATCAACACCCTCTTCAGACCGGAAGCCTTGCGATCATGGGGATAGATCCAAATCTCTCATTTTCTGTTGCTGACTAGGTGTTCGCGTTTCGGATTCGAATCGCCTCTTCAACAGCATTGGACAGATGCTGGGAGATCCACGCATATCGCTCCTGACTCGTTGCGCCACTGGGGTTATAACACTTGACTATTGAAGAAAGTGGCTTCTTAGACGGGCCATGGGTGATGTAGTCAAAAGGATTTGCACCTTTGTTAGCGACTTGCCCATAGCGGTCTTTCAGGCCATGAATATGAATTCCCACAACCCCAAGACCGCCGTCCCACGATTTGATAATTTCATGATTGATCCACTTACGGTTCGCAGTGCCGGCGCCAACGAGAACAATCGTGCATGTCCGGTTCGCCATCTGCAAAGCGATCCATTGCTTGATCTTCTCGTCAGGGTTGGAACCACTTGCTAGTGACTCCCAATCGTTGTCGGTTGCCGGCTGGTTTCCTTCAATCGCGCCAATCTGCCGGACGGTCGACGCCCGCCAGTTGTCGGGTTCAAAGTGGAAACTGTAAAAGCATCTTCTGGCCATCTGTGTCTTCTCCTAAGCTATCAAAGGACAACGTATATGAGTGCACTACGGAGCCCAAGCCAGCGTAGTAAATTAAAAGTGTTGATGAAAAGAAGCGCCCACCCAAGTGTTGCGAATATCCGCGCTGAATGGTTCCGTGTTCATCGAAAAGTCGATATCAATTTCATTCATCTGCCGAATCTGGTTATAAAGTGCTCGGAATCGTCGTTCTTGACTCAGAAAGTATGCGTCGAGACACCAGAAAATCAGTAGTGGAAAGTAGGCTATCAGCACGTAGGCTTGGTTGGCGTCCTTCGCGGCCAAAGCAAATAGCGCAGCAGTCAAAGTGACGCTCCAACCTTTGAGTAGGAAAAGGTTGCTTGCCATTCTGTTCACGGCAGTCTGTGCAAACTCAAGATGCTTGTATTTATTGGAGAAAGCTGACTGTTACATACACTTCTTTCTTCGATTCGTAATTTGGGTGAGTTAACTGAGGGGACTTCCGGTTCTTCTCTGTAGAACGGTCAGATCTGCTTGGTTATATTGAACTCATTGATCCGGTCGCGGAGCTCTATCGTCTTGTAGAATTGATAGCTAATGTTGCCCATGAAGTCAGCCCATTTGACGGAGCGAATGTAAGAATGATCTCCCCTATACGATGTTCCGCTCTCATGGTTCTCGCAAGTGCCGCGCTCCTTATCCTTGTCGCCGCGCTCCTTGTCGCGCTCGCTGCGGCTGCGCTCCTTGTCGCGCTCGACACGGCCCTTGTCGCTGCGCTCTGCCCCGCTGCGCTCCTTGTCGCTGCGCTCTGCCCTGCTGCGCT
>JAULVH010000083.1:0-9676 GCA_032111105.1 Burkholderiaceae bacterium
AGGCACTTTGGACCACAGCAGCTTTAATGATTCCGGATCTTCGCTGGCTTTCGTGAGTAACGCCTCATAGGCCATATCACGCAAACGTCGCGACAAAGTGGGATGTAGTGATTTGTGTTTATCCAGCAGACGAACTAAACGTAGTACCTCTGGCCAGTTGCGCGCATTTTGATGAACTTTGAGCGCTAAACGTAAAGCCTGAGTATGGCGAATTCCACTGGAGTTCAATTCGCGCAGCGCATCGAGTGCACGATCGGTTTCTTTCACATCTTCAGCATATAACTCAACCGCCGTCATCAATCGCGCTGTTCGCAGGTCCGCATACTGATCAGCTTTTGACAACCATTCATCCCGCCGAGCAGGTTGTTGCATGCGCTGAGTAGCACGCGCTGCAATTAATGCAGCTAAGCCGGCATTCTCAGCTGAAGCCGCCGCACGCTCAGCTAATTTTTCTGATCGACCAAAGCGGCCTTCCAGGTAACTTTGCAACGCTTCACTTAACGCACGGCCCGATTCGCGCAACTGACGCATTTCACGGTACTGCTCAACACGACGCGGCATCGCCAACGTGGCGCGCACGGCGGCCAAAATCACCAGTACAAAAGAAAAACTGGCGAGCAGCACAATAATGAAAAAATTAAGCGATACGTCGATCCGATAAGGCGGATAGAACAGAACCACATTGCCGGGATTAAAGCGCGCAAGAACAGCTAAGCCTATGGCTGTAGCCAGCAAGATCATGAGCCAGATAAAAAAGCGCATAGTAATTAAGGCCGCGAACGAGACTGACGAACAGCGGCAAGGCTGTGTGTAAGCGTCGGCATTTCTATGTTGAGTACGCTCTCTTGCAACTGCTTGATCAAATCACGAGCGGCTTGTGTCTGCTTAGAACGAATTTCAAAATACCGCACCAAGGCACGATCTGCCTCGGCAAGATCGCTGCGGAAAGCTGCATCATTACGAGAAAGCAGCGCCAATCTGGCGTTAAGTAAGCGTAATTTCAAGTTCTCTCTGGCAAAAAATGCTTCGCCAGGCGACAGCAACAATGCTTCGGGTGTGCCAACGACACGCACTCTGACTAACTGACGAATTTCATTCCACAAATCGCTGCTCCAGCTGTTCCAGCGTTCAAACAGCACACCGCGCCAATCACTTGCGGCCTTCACATCAGCAGGCGTTTGGGCTGCCAGCCTAGTCTTGGGAGCGGGAGCAACCACCGCTGGCTTTTCATCGGATAGCAACGGCATCTGATCAATTTGAGCTACCAACGCATCAAGTCGGACCGCAATCCCTGTCAGATCAAGACTGGGTAAGCTTTTGAGGTTATCGGTATCTTTTGCAATCGCACGTCGTATAGCAATAAATTGTGGGCGATCTGCTCGCGCCAGACGCGCATCCGCATTTTGTAACGCTATCAAGGCACCACGAATATTTCCGGCCAGTTGTAACTGCTGACTTGCTGTGGACAATACTTGTTCGATTTCAGCCAGGGCCCAATCATCCCGATTTTTTGCCAGATCCTGATACAGCTGCCCCAGAGCTAGCTGCTGACCTTGTGATTCCACTTGTTTGGCTTCAAGCACCGCCACTTTTCCCTGCATCAGCTTGAGTTCGTCATCGACTCGGTTGGCAGTCAGCTTAGTCTGGATGTTCATGTTGTCACCCGACTGCAAGCGTTGGGCTAACTCACGACGTAAGTCACTAATGTCGGTGCGCGCACTCCACCATTGCAGCCCCAGCAGGAAAGCTAAAAGGCCAACGATGAGCTTGAGATTAAATTCTTTGCCATCCAAACCCTCAGGAAAGTGCCAGTTCCACTTGCGAGCCGGTGGCGGCTCAGCAGCGCTGGGCGCAGGCTTCTCAGGTAATGGTGCTGCAGAGTCTGGTTCAGCCGGCTGAGCCGACTGTGGTTCAGGTGTGGGATGCTGGTCTGTCGGCGCATGGGCTAGTGTGGGTACAGCCTCAGAAGCCATGGCGGGGCTAGACTTAGTCGCCGTAGCCTCGGACGCAGCAGACGATGGGGGGGATGGTGGCAGCTCGCTCATGGACGCGATTGTATCGCGGCCAACAGTGCTTCGTCGCCTGAAGCTGTCAGAAATACCTGCTCAAAACCCATGTTTTTTGCTGTCTCAGCAATACGAACGTGCGGAACGATCAATGTCACCTGCTGAATTTGCTCCCAACCGGACTTTCCAGCCACTTGCTGCACATCATGTTTGAGATTACGCAGCGCTTCCGAACTGGTGATGATCCAGTCGCAATGCGCTGCTAGCAGCTGGCTCAACTCGCTGCGTCGCCGGTCATCCAACTCAGGGGCTGCGCGACGGTAAGCTGCCACCTGGTCAACCGTGATTCCAGCCTCGCGTAATCGATCGGCCAGTAATTCTCGGCCAGTTTCTGCTCGAATAATGAGCACTTTCTTTCCAGCCAGGGCTGGCAAATCCAAGACCTCAAGCAAGGTTTCAGAATCGGTGCGCTCAGTATCTATGGGGCTAAGGATAGTCGCAGTCTCATTCGTGACGCCGTGCCTGGCTAGTGCCAGACGGCTGCCCTCGCCTACGACGGCAGCCACCACGCCCTGCGGCCACTGCGGCAAGCAGGTAAATGCCGCATCAACCGCATTGGGACTAACAAAGGCAACCATGGCGTAACCGGCCAGGCCTTTCATAGCGGCCACGAGCTGGGTCGTATCGGCCAGAGGCTGTATATCTAAAAGAGGAAAAATATGCGCATTCCGCCCCAGAGCGGCCAGTCGCGCAGCCAAAGGTTCGGCCTGCGACTGGGGGCGTGTGATGACGATGGGTGTGTTATTCAACCTTGCAAGCGGCAAGTATGGCGCTGGCATCTTGCGCCTCAAGTGCGCGGGCAATTTCCTGGCCCAGTGCTTCCGGCGTAGCGGCGTCGCCATTGACTTCGGCGCGTGCAATACGTAAGCCATCGGGTGTAGCGACCATGGCGCGCAAACGCATTTTGTTATGTTCAACGGTAGCAAAGGCTGCCAGTGGTATCTGGCAACTTCCGCCAAAGCTTTTGGAGAGCGTGCGCTCAGCACGAACGGCGCGCTCGGTATCGGTATGGTTTAGCGGTGCGAGCAATTCAAGCAATTCTTTACGGCCTGAAGGTATCTCTATGGCCATAGCACCCTGGCCAGGCGCCGGCAGGCTGTGTTCAGGCTCGATGAAGGAGCGAATTCTTTCAGCCATGCCCAGACGTTTTAAACCAGCGGCAGCGAGAATAATAGCGGCGTACTCGCCACGATCGAGCTTACCAAGACGCGTATCAAGATTGCCGCGCAAGGGCTGAATGTTAAGCAGTGGAAACCGTGCGGCAATCAACGCCTGACGTCGCAAACTGCTGGTTCCCACAATAGCGCCGGCAGGTAAATCTTCCAGGCTACTGTAGGTGTTGGAGACGAAGGCGTCGCGCGGATCTTCGCGTTCCAGAACTGCCGCCAGCTCAAAGCCCTCGGGCAACTCCATAGGAACATCTTTTAACGAATGAACCGCCAGATCGGCTTGACCATTTTGCATGGCGACTTCGAGTTCTTTAACGAACAGGCCTTTGCCACCAACTTTAGACAAGGTGCGATCGAGAATTTGATCGCCGCGAGTCGTCATTCCAAGAATTGTGACGGTACTGAGCGGATATAATTCAAGTAAGCGTGCCTGCACGGTTTCAGCTTGCCACATGGCGAGCCTGCTCTCACGTGATGCAATCACCAGTTTCCCGGAAAACGATGCGTTCAAAGCGGCCTCTCTGGTTCATGGCCGATGAACAAAATCGTCGACCCAATTGGTAATGCTGAAAACCCGGCGGATTTTATCATGCGCCCCTAGCGCAGCACGGCCAAAAGCCGAGCTGCCGATGACTCAAGCTGAAAGCATAACCCTGCCATGGCAACCACTCAAAAAAAATCTACTCTCTCGTCCAAGACACTGGATAAAGACGCTCCACTAAAAGAAGACATCCGACTTTTAGGCAGATTGCTGGGTGATGTGATTCGTCATCAAGAAGGCGATGCCGTTTATGAGATCGTTGAAACCATACGACAAACTGCGGTTCGCTTTCGGCGAGAATCGGATCCAGAAGCCGGAGCCGACCTCGATCGCTTACTAAAAAAACTCACACGAGATCAGACAAATTCGGTGGTGCGAGCATTCTCGTACTTTTCGCATCTGGCCAATATCGCCGAAGACCAACATCACAATCGCCGCCGTCGCTCTCACCTGCTGGCGGGATCAGCTGCACAAGCCGGTAGCTTAGCTGCCACCTTATCCAAACTGGATGCATCGGGTGTGCCGGGTAAAGCGGTGCAGGGCTTTTTTAACGATGCGCTGATTTCTCCGGTACTGACTGCTCATCCCACCGAAGTACAGCGCAAAAGTATTTTAGATGCGGGTCGCGAGATTGCCCGATTATTGGCTGCGCGTGATCTCCCTTTACCGCCCACAGAAAAAAATCGAAATACACAGTTATTGCATGCCGAAATTGCCAAGCTCTGGCAAACCCGCATGCTGCGTTATTCAAAGCTAACGGTCGATGATGAAATCGAAAATGCGCTGTCGTATTACCGCATTACCTTTCTGCGTGAATTACCCGCATTAATGGAAGATATAGAAACTGAATTCGCAGAACAATTCCCTCACACTCGCAGCTTCTCGCTGCCGCCTTTTGTACAAATGGGAAGTTGGATAGGTGGTGACCGTGACGGCAATCCCAATGTAAATTCAGACACTATGATTCGCGCCATGGCGCGACAATCAACCACGATAGTAGATTTTTATTTAGATGAAGTGCATGCGCTGGGCGCGGAACTGTCTATTTCAACTCTGCTGGTATCTGTTAGTCCGGCTTTGCAAACCATGGCAGACAATTCGCCAGATCATTCACCGCATCGTACTGACGAGCCATATCGACGTGCGTTAATTACGGTCTACGCCAGACTAGCGGCTACGGCACGCAAACTAGGTGTCACCAATATCTTGCGCCAGGAAGTCGGTGCCATGGAGCCGTATCACGACATCAATGAATTCATTGCTGATCTGGATGTAATTGGTGATTCGCTGCGCGCTAATCACGGCTTGCCACTCACGCGGCCACGCTTAAATACGTTGCGTCGTGCTGCAACTATTTTCGGCTTCCATCTTGCAACACTGGATATGCGCCAAAGCTCGGATATCCATGAACGCGTGATCAGCGAATTATTTCGCTCCGCGGATGTGTGTGCCGATTACAGCGCATTACATGAAGACGAAAAACTGACGCTACTCCAGGCTGAACTACGTCAACCACGTCTGCTGCACTCTCCTTATTTAAACTATACCAATGAAACGGTTAGTGAATTAGGTGTGATATCCATGGCGCGCACGGTACGCGAGCAATTTGGCTCACGTGCAATTCGCAACTATATTATTTCTCATACCGAAACCGTATCGGATCTTATGGAAGTGCTGCTGCTACAAAAGGAAACCGGTCTGCTGCGAGTTAAATCAACACAAGCTAACGCAGTTGCCGAGTTGATGGTGATTCCTTTATTTGAAACCATCCCCGATCTTCGTAATGCCGCCGACATCATGAACGGCTGGCTCTCTATTCCCGCTGTGCGTGAGCTGGTGCGCCAACAAGGCGATCTGCAGGAAGTCATGCTGGGCTATTCGGATTCAAACAAAGATGGTGGTTTTCTCACCTCCAACTGGGAACTCTATAAAGCCGAAGTCGGACTCGTTCAGGTATTTCAAAAACACGGTGTGAAATTACGGCTATTTCACGGTCGCGGCGGAACAGTTGGCCGTGGCGGTGGCCCTAGCCATGAAGCCATCCTGGCGCAACCGTCGGGCACCGTGAATGGTCAATTCCGCCTGACTGAGCAAGGCGAAATCATCGCATCAAAATTTTCTAATCCTGAAATCGGACGGCGCAACCTTGAATTAGTCGTCGCCGCCGTCATGGAAGCGAGCCTTACGCTACCTAGCTCTGAGAGCAAACACGCCAAGCAGCTAGCTAGCTTCGAAGCCACCATGGAAATCTTGTCCGATAACGCCTACAAAGCGTATCGCCATCTGGTGTACGAAACACCAGGATTTACGGATTATTTTTTTGCAGCGACTCCCATTGCTGAGATCGCTGAGTTAAATATAGGCTCGCGCCCAGCCTCACGAAAATCAACCCGGCGCATTGAAGACCTGCGAGCTATTCCCTGGGGATTCTCTTGGGGACAATGCCGCTTATTGCTCCCCGGTTGGTATGGATTTGGCAGCGCTGTGCAGGGTTGGTTAACAGACGAAAACAGTGGTCCAAAAACGAAAAAAATTACCTTGCTGCGTGCCATGCACAAGGAATGGCCATTTTTCTCTACCCTGCTATCTAACATGGATATGGTGCTGTCAAAAACAGATCTGGCAGTCGCCTCACGCTATGCTGGCTTAGTCGCTGATAAAAAACTTCGTAACAGTATTTTTAAACGCATCTCACAAGAGCATGAACTCGCTTGCGAGTGTTTAGCGTTAATTACTGGCTCTAAAGAGCGCCTGGCGGGAAATCCTACGTTGGCGCGCTCCATCAAAAATCGCTTTGCTTATTTAGATCCACTAAATCACTTGCAAGTGGAATTAATCAAACGCCACCGCAGCTGGAAAGAGCAAGGTAGGGAATCCGATATTCGCGTTCACCGAGGTATTCACTTGTCCATCAACGGTATCGCAGCAGGATTACGAAATACCGGTTGATCTGCATTCACTATGATTCTATTGATGCGATTGATGAGCTAAGGATAGTGGAAATACCTCTATCCTCTATAATCGCAGCCACTTACTGTTACTGAGACCCCTATGTCAGATCAATTTTCCAAAAAAGACGAAGCCTGGTCGGCGCGCTTCTCAGAGCCCGTCTCTGATTTGGTTAAGCGTTATACCGCCTCCGTATTTTTTGACTACCGACTGGCAAAAGTCGATATTCAAGGATCACTCGCTCACGCAGAAATGCTGGCGCACCAAAAAATCATCAGCCCACAGGACTACGCTGACATACAGCGTGGCATGACTCAAATACAAGCAGAAATTACAGCTGGCAAATTTGAATGGCTGCTGGATTTAGAAGATGTGCACTTAAACATAGAAAAACGTCTGACCGAATTGGTGGGTGATGCCGGCAAACGTTTGCATACCGGCCGCTCGCGTAATGACCAAGTCGCAACCGACATACGACTCTACTTGCGCTCGGCCATTGATGACATACAGATTTTGCTCAAGGATTTACAGCAGGCGCTGTTAAATCTCGCTGAGCAGCATGCCTCAACCATCATGCCGGGCTTCACCCATATGCAAGTCGCACAGCCTGTGACGTTTGGTCACCACATGCTGGCGTATGTAGAAATGTTTAATCGCGATACCGAGCGCATGACTGATTGTCGTAAACGCGTTAATCGACTGCCTCTGGGTTCGGCTGCGCTCGCCGGAACCACCTTCCCTATCGATCGGCTTCGCGTGGCAAAAACTCTGGGCTTTGACGATATCTGCAACAACTCTCTTGATGCTGTATCAGATCGTGATTTTGCCATTGAGTTTTGTGCAGCAGCCGCGTTGGTCATGACGCATATTTCACGCTTATCTGAAGAACTGGTGTTGTGGATGAGCCCGCGTATAGCTTTCATCGATATCGCTGATCGATTCTGTACGGGTTCGTCTATCATGCCGCAGAAAAAAAATCCTGATGTTCCAGAGTTGGCTAGAGGAAAAAGCGGACGAGTCTATGGTCACCTGATCGCATTACTGACGCTAATGAAAGGCCAGCCTTTGGCCTACAACAAAGATAACCAGGAAGACAAAGAACCGTTGTTCGATACAGTCGACACGGTGATTGATACCTTGCGAATTTTTGCAGACATGGCCACAGGTATTACCGTCAAACCCGACGCCATGCGTAACGCTGCATTGCAAGGGTATGCCACGGCTACGGATTTGGCCGATTACCTGGTAAAAAAAGGTCTGCCATTTCGTGACGCACATGAAGCCGTTGCAAAGGCTGTCAGATTTTGTGAGCAGCGCTCATGTGATTTATCCGACCTGTCTCTGACTGAGCTGCGCGAATTTTCTCCATTAATAGATGACGATATATTTTCCATACTTACTTTGGAAGGTTCTGTCGCTGCTCGCAACCATCTCGGTGGTACTGCGCCCAACCAAGTGGTTGAGGCTATAAAACGCGCTCGCGACCGCCTGAAATAAGTGAATTTCGCCAATTGGATACAAACATCCCTCGCAATGCCCTATTAGGGAACGCATCCGGGCAATGTTGTGATAAAACGTCTTCGTGGTTCAAAAATAACGAGATCGGTAAAACAATTTAGCCGCTGTTGCATAGCAGCATTTGTACTTACGCTCCACAGCGGCTAAATTTTAGTTCACGCTCGTGAAATCCTCGCCAAGCGGCATACGGCAGGACTACTGCGAGCGGCGTATCCGACTAAAAAAAGAAAACGGGAGACACTGATTACCTCTCAGAGCGCAATGTGCTTTTAAAAGTCATTTCGCTTTGGGCTCGATAACTCTTACCTGACTCTACGCACCGTAGACCTAGGTCAGCAGTTTTCCTCGATCAGCCCCCCTCCTGAGTCCCATGAATTTTTCGCGAAAGAAAACCGACCATGTCATCTTTATTGTCGTTCTCCCGATTCATTGATGCGTTAAATGAAAAAATCGGACTGGCAATCAGCTGGGCACTCTTATTAGCTGTGCTGATTTGCAGTGGCAACGCCCTAGTTCGCTATACATTCAATACCAGTTCTAACGCTTGGCTAGAAATTCAGTGGTACCTGTTCGGTGCCATTTTTCTTTTGGCTTCATCCTACACACTAAAGCGTAATGAGCATGTACGCATCGATGTGGTAGTAGGTAGATTTTCTAAACGTACGCAAGTGTGGGTTGATGTATTCGGTTTCACCTTTTTTCTTTTACCCGCCACTCTGCTCATACTTTATTTTGCGATTCCCTTTGCCTATGAGTCCATCCGCAACCAGGAAGTCTCCAGTAACGCAGGCGGATTAATTATTTGGCCAGCCAAAACATTGATTCCAGTGGGTTTTTTCTTACTTACCCTTCAGGGGTTCTCTGAGCTTATTAAGCGTATCGGTTATTTGATGGGATTAGTCGAAGCCAGCGCGTTTGAGAAGCAGACGGCTACTCCCCAAGAAGAGATCGAGGCAATCAAAGCCGCGAACAAACTTAACTGATCGAATCGAGGCCCATAAATGATTGAATTTCTGATTGCGAACATGGCCCCGATCATGTTCATTGCCCTGATCATATTTTTGCTATCGGGTTTTCCGGTGGCGTTCTCGTTGGCTGCTAACGGCCTGCTGTTTGGCCTAATCGGTATCGAAGTCGGCCTGCTCAAACCTGAACTACTGCAAGCACTACCCAATCGTCTGTTCGGCATTATGGCCAACGACACCTTGCTAGCTATTCCATTTTTTACCTTCATGGGGCTCATACTTGAGCGCTCAGGGATGGCCGAAGATTTGCTCGACACCATAGGCCAGTTGTTTGGCCCGCTACGTGGCGGTATCGCCTACGCAGTAATTTTTGTGGGTGCTTTGTTGGCCGCTACCACAGGTGTTGTAGCAGCCTCTGTTATTTCCATGGGTCTGATTTCACTGCCGGTGATGCTGCGTTACGGCTAC
>JAULVH010000084.1:0-8221 GCA_032111105.1 Burkholderiaceae bacterium
GGCTCAGGTAATGATCGCCATCGTGCAAGAAAATCCAGAGGCATTTGATCAACACAATGCGCACAGAATGAAGGCGGGTGCCGTATTAAAACTGCCTGAGGTAGCATTTATACAAGGCATAGACCCCAAGCTGGCATCTCAACAACTGCAGTCTCAGACGCGAGAGTTTAATCGCGCATCCTCGTTTGCTAAAAATGCAGCGGTAGCTTCTGATCAGAAAACTGACACCGCCGACAGCAGGCCCGCTAATCGCAGTCGCAGTGGTCGTATACGTAAGCAACCCGCAGAACAAACTCTGGCAGCATCTCCGAAAGATCAACTCAAGTTGAGTTCGCCAGCAGCTTCAGAAACATCAGAAGCACAAAAAAATTCGCAAGATAACAGTGCGCTCGATACACTAGCCAATCAAAAATCACTCGCTGATTCTTCACAACGAATTACTGAGCTAGAAAAAAATATACGCGAGCTGCAAGATCAGTTGGCCCTTCGTAATCACTCATCAGACGCACCTAAGCAACAAGATGCTACTGCGCAACCTGTCCAGCAATCTACCCAGCAAGCTATCGATAATCCAGCAGTAGCTAGTGCAGCAAGCAGCCCACATCCTCAAGTAAAGGCAGCATCTGCTAAATCAGCGGTGGTACCTGTCACGAATGACTTTTTTTCTGAAATAGAAAAATTAGTCGATGTTGAAAAAACTTTAAACGTATGGAGTAGCGAGCCGCAGGTTGCAATCGGTGCTGCTGCTGCTGCAACCGTTTTAGGTTTGTTATTTGTACTGCGAGCGCAACGTCGCAAACGCCGATGAAGCCTCTGTGTTTGGGCAGGCAGGTGGTCGCCATGTAGATACGAATCACAGTGTGTTTCATTCGAATTTTGTACCGTCGGTTAGTCAATTAGATGCCAAAGAAGTCGATCCGATTGCTGAAGCCGATGTGTATATCGCCTATGGTAGAGATGAGCAAGCAGAGGAAATACTTCTTGATGCCTTGAAGTCGCATCCGCAGCGGCATGGACTGCACGTGAAATTACTAGAGATTTATGCCACGCGCAAAGACGTGAAAAAATTTGCGCATCTGGCCGCCGAGTTACGTTTACTGACGCACGGTTTGGGCGCTGATTGGCGAGTGGCGGCAGAATTGGGCCAGAAGCTGGAGCCGGAAAATTCTCTGTATTTCACGACTCCACAAGCAAAATCTTTGAATGACCTATCCGCATCTACAGCAGCTGTTCCACTTACGGCACACACTGCACATACTGCGAAACAAGCAGCCCACATGAGTGCCAACGTTGCAAATAGAGAGGCAACTACAGCGGCAACAACAGCGGCAACTACAGCAACAAATACAGCGTCAAATACAGTCACTGCCGCAGTTACTGATTTTTCCATCCGTCTTGATGGCATGGTGCAAGCAGGGAGCGCATCCGCAGGGGCAGCGCAAACTTCATCCTCACAGGCGCGTGCAGAAGTCATAGACTTTACTCACACCGGAGTAACCTCAAGGTTGGCGGTTACGCCTGCTGAGGCAGTGTCACTCAAAACAAAAATTGATCTCGCGCTGGCGTGCAATGACATAGGCGATAGCGTAGGCGCGCGTGGCCTGCTGGCAGAGGTTGCATCATCACGCCATCCTGAACTCGCCGCACGGGCAAAATCGCTATTACAGCAACTCGCGTAAAATTCGGTCTTCTACAGTTACCCGACCCAGCATCATGTTCTCGCTTTAAACCGAGCGTGGTGAAACCTATCCGTGAAACGCATAGCGCTTGGCCTTCAATACGACGGCAGCTCATGGCAGGGCTGGCAAACACAACCGCATGGTAAGACAGTGCAGGATGTGCTGGAAAAAGCACTGACCAAGTTCTGTCAACATCCTATACAAACCGTATGCGCCGGCCGCACCGACTCGGGTGTGCATGCCCAAGGGCAGGTGGTGCACTTCGACACCACCGCTGAGCGAGAGCTGTTTTCCTGGGTGCGCGGAGTTAATGCCTATTTGCCATCATCAATTGTTGTACGCTGGGCTACGCAAGTCGAAGGTGGAGATGACGGGTTTCATGCGCGCTACTCGGCGACGGCGCGTACGTATCACTACCTTATTTACAACCATTCCATCCGGTCGCCTTTGTTGGAGCGCAGAGCTGGCTGGGTATTTCGCCCATTGCGCGTTGAGTTGATGCAGCAAGCCGCTCAGGCATTGGTGGGCATGCATGATTTTTCATCGTTTCGAGCGGCACAATGCCAGGCAAAGTCTCCCATCAGAACACTGCACCGCATACAGTTGCAAAGACAGAATGATTTGATCCTCCTGACTCTGACTGCCAACGCTTTTTTACATCACATGGTGCGCAATATCGTGGGTTCCTTGATTCAGGTGGGTAACGGCAATGAGCCGGTTGAATGGATAGCCGAGGTGCTGGCTAGTCGCGAGCGAGAATTAGCGGCGCCGACCTTCAGCCCCGATGGCTTGTATCTGGCCAAAGTCGACTACGATGCACGCTGGAGCTTGCCTCAACCTGAGATTGTTTTGCCATTTTTATAAAATTTCCATTGATGACGCATAGAACACGAGTAAAACTCTGTGGCTTGACCACACCCCACGATGTCAAGGCCGCGGCCGGGGCGGGTGCCGATGCCATCGGACTGGTCTTCTATCCGCCCTCGCCACGGTATGTGAGTGCGCAGCAGGCCGCTACGCTGTTAGTTGATTTGCCCCCCTTTATTTCCAGCGTGGGCTTGTTCGTCAATGCCAGCCTGGAAGAGGTAGAGCAGGTTTTGCGCAGCGTGCCTTTGTCCATGCTGCAGTTTCATGGTGATGAATCGCCGGATCAGTGCGCAGCGGTCGCAGAGGCGGTGGCGCGCCCCTTCTTGAGAGCGTTTAGAATAAGGCCCGAGACGACAGCTCAAGATTTGTTAGAATCACAGCGTTCGTACAGTAAATGCAGTCCCTTGTTCGCCGGATTGTTGCTCGATACATGGAGCGATGCCTACGGTGGTACTGGAAAGGTTTTCAATTGGTCTCTCATTCCCGAAGAAATCGCGCATCAGGCCGTTTTGAGTGGTGGCTTGAACGTACAAAATGTGACTGATGCCGTGCGCTCGTTGCGCCCGCATGCGGTCGATGTCAGTTCGGGCATCGAAGCAAGCAAGGGTGTTAAGGACGCCGCGTTGATGCAAGCATTCGTTGATGCTGTACGCGCCGGTGATAATCACTAAAAACTTACTAATTAACTGACAACACAATTTTTTTGGTAACTACGCAGGTGCAAACTAGAAGCGCACTAGTCACCACAAAATTTGTAAGCCATTAGTACGTTTACTAGCATTTCTAAGGAAAGACCATGGATCACAATCCCGCTCATCTCGGCAACTACAATCTGCCGGACGCCTCTGGCCATTTTGGCCCCTACGGTGGAAGCTTTGTTTCAGAAACACTGACGCATGCGTTGGAAGAACTGAAAAAAGTTTACGCTCACTACCAAAACGATCCTGAATTTTTGCGTGAGTTTCATCACGAATTAAAATATTTTGTCGGACGTCCTAGTCCTATTTATCACGCACGACGCTGGTCGTCTGAGGTAGGTGGTGCGCAAATTTATTTCAAGCGCGAAGATTTAAATCACACAGGCGCGCACAAAATCAATAACGTGATTGGTCAGGCATTGCTGGCCAAACGCATGGGTAAGCCCAGAGTCATCGCCGAAACAGGCGCAGGCCAGCATGGAGTTGCAACAGCGACTATTTGCGCGCGCTTTGGTTTGGAGTGTGTGGTGTACATGGGCAGCGAAGACGTTAAACGTCAGGTGCAAAACGTCTATCGTATGCAGTTGCTAGGTGCAACCGTGGTTCCAGTGGAGTCCGGCTCAAAAACACTCAAAGATGCACTCAATGAAGCCATGCGTGATTGGGTGACGAATGTAGAAAACACCTTTTATATTATTGGCACCGTTGCAGGCCCACATCCTTATCCCATGATGGTCAGAGACTTTCAATCGGTCATTGGTAAAGAGTGCATAGAACAAATGCCTGAATTGATAGGCCATCAACCAGACTACGTTATGGCATGTATCGGTGGCGGTTCCAATGCTATGGGTATTTTTTATCCTTACATTGATTACACCGATGTAAAACTCATAGGCGTTGAGGCAGCGGGCGAGGGTATAGAAACGGGTAAGCATTCGGCTTCACTCGGTAGCGGTATTCCCGGTGTACTTCATGGCAATCGCACGTATCTGCTGCAAGATGAAAATGGACAAATCATAGAAACGCACTCGGTATCGGCGGGTCTTGATTACCCCGGCGTTGGCCCTGAACATGCCTGGTTAAAAGATATTAATCGTGCGCAGTATGTGAGTGTGACCGACGATGAGGCGGTTAAAGCATTTCATGATTGCTGCCAGATTGAGGGCATCATTCCTGCACTCGAATCGGCTCACGCGATTGCCTATGCCGTGAAATTCGCTAAAACACTACCCAAAGACAAATCAATTTTGATTAACTTGTCAGGGCGCGGTGATAAAGACATGCATACCGTACAAGAATATGACAAAGATCACGGTGTAGATAGCGGCGCAAAGCACTAGGCGATAGAGCCTGCTTTGCGTTTATTTTTCTACACACGACTTACTTGGTACGGATACATTCATGTCACGCATAAAAAAAACATTTGATACCTTAGCTTCACAAAAGAAAAAAGCACTCATACCATTTATTACGGCAGGCGACCCAGCGCCCGAGATGACCGTGCCCCTGATGCATGCCTTAGTAAAAGGTGGGGCTGACATACTCGAGTTGGGTGTGCCGTTTTCTGATCCTATGGCAGAAGGCCCCGTCATACAACGTGCCTGCGAGCGGGCGCTTAAGTTTGGTGTGGGCTTACGTGATGTGTTGGAATACGTGCGCCAATTTCGCCTGGAAAATAAAGATACACCAGTCGTATTGATGGGCTATGCCAATCCCATAGAGCGCATGGGTGTGCCTGCATTTATTGCCGAATCCAAAGCAGCCGGCGTGGATGGCGCGATCGTGGTGGATTACCCACCTGAAGAATGTGTAGATTTTGCTTTGGCATTGCGTGCGGCAGATATGGACCCAATTTTCCTGCTTGCGCCCACCTCATCGGATGAGCGCATACGGCAGGTGGCGGAGATCAGCAGCGGCTTCTCTTATTATGTTTCTCTGCGAGGTGTTACGGGCGCCGGACACATTGATACGACCGAAGTCGCCAGTCGGATTGCTGAAATCCGCAAGCATGTGAAACTACCTATCGGTGTAGGCTTCGGTATCCGCGATGCGCAAACTGCCAAAGCGATCGCTTCCGTATCGGACGCGGTGGTCATAGGCAGCCGTATTATCCAGGAGCTAGAAGACACCCCGAAAGACAAAGCGGTTGCAGCGGTTCATGATTTTGTGGCGGGTATACGTGCTGCCATCGACGAATTGCCTGCCTGATTTTTAGGCAGTGCCTAGGTAGCTTTAATTGGCTACCAACTTGCCAAGGTGGCAGCAGCCCTTAGCGCCGGTTACAATATGGCGCTACGCGGCCACCAGTCGCTTACTGAAAGAGAGCCCCCATGAGCTGGCTAGAGAAATTACTTCCTCCTCGCATACAACGTTCTGATGCTTCTACCCGCCGTTCCGTTCCGGAAGGTTTGTGGGTTAAGTGTCCCGCTTGCGAGGCAGTTCTGTATCGAACCGACTTGGAATCCAATCAGCAGGTCTGCCCAAAATGTGATCACCACATGCGCATTCCTGCCCGTAATCGTATTGATGCCTTATTGGATCCTGAGGGTCGCTACGAAATCGGTCAAGAAATTCTGCCCGTAGATACGCTTAAATTCAAAGATTCAAAAAAATACACCGAACGACTCAAATCTGCCCTGGATGCGACCGGTGAAACTGATGCGCTCATCGTTATGGGTGGCGCAATCATGACGTTACCTGTGGTTGTTGCCTGTTTTGAGTTCGAGTTTATGGGAGGCTCGATGGGAGCTGTCGTAGGCGAACGCTTTGTGCGGGGCGCACAGGCAGCCATAGAACAAAAAGTTCCTTTCATTTGCATCACTGCCACGGGCGGTGCGCGCATGCAAGAGGGTTTGCTCTCGCTGATGCAAATGGCAAAAACCACATCGATGCTAACAAAATTAGCCGAAAAAAAATTACCGTTTATTTCGGTATTAACCGATCCCACCATGGGTGGTGTATCAGCCTCTTTCGCGTTTATGGGCGATGTGGTGATTGCCGAGCCCAAGGCCTTGATAGGATTTGCCGGCCCGCGTGTGATCGAAAATACCGTACGTGAAAAACTTCCTGAAGGTTTTCAGCGTTCAGAATTCATTATCCAAAAAGGTGCTATCGACATGATTGTTGATAGGCGCAAGATGCGCGAAGAAATCGCGCGATTGCTGGCGCTGTTACAAAATCAGCCGCCCGAAGTACTCGCCTAAAACTAGTATCAGGTACTCCAACCCGGGCAGCGTGTCCGGGTTTTTCATTTTTATTTCTGCTCATTCGAACTCATTTCCATGCAAGCCGATAATTTGTCACTTACTGATTGGCTACAGCGTTTAGAGAGCATGCACCCCAAAGCGATAGACATGGGGCTAGATCGCGTTGCTTCAGTAGCGAATAGACTGGGTTTGAAATTTTCCTGCCCCGTAATCACGGTAGGCGGCACCAATGGCAAGGGCTCTACCTGTGCCATGCTCGAATCTATTTTGCTGCAGGGAGGGTATAAAGTGGGTCTTTATACCTCTCCTCATTTAGTGCATTTCAATGAACGCGCGCGCATCAATGGTGACATCGTAAGCGATGCTGTTTTATGTCATGCCTTTGAACAAGTAGAAGCAGCCCGACAAACAGTGTCGCTCACCTATTTTGAATTCACGACCTTAGCTATCTTGCTGCTGTTTATACAAGCAGGTCTTGATGCGGTCATTCTTGAAGTCGGACTTGGCGGTCGTTTAGATGCAGTCAATATTATTGATGCCGATGTAGCGATAGTCACGAGCGTCGATCTGGATCATCAGGATTATTTAGGCGATACCCGCGAGGAAATTGGTTTTGAAAAGGCGGGTATTTATCGTGCTGGCCGTGCGGCCATTTGCAGCGATCCCTCACCACCGGCATCACTGATAGACCATGCTACGAAAATAGGTGCAGACCTTTGGCTATTTGGACGCGATTTTAATTACTCAGGTGATAAACAGCAGTGGAACTATGGCGGGCGAGCTGTTCGTCGCCGATCGCGCTGATGAAGCCGATCCAGACCCGGTCACCGATGAACGTCGTCGGTACCGCCTGGGCCTCCACGCCTGCGGCAGCGGCGGTCTCGACGAACAACTGCAGGTTCGCGGCATCGCCCCACACCTCGTACTGGCGGATCACCAGCGCGGGATGGTCGGCCTGGAGCTCTTCGAGGAACGCTCGTTCCGCCTCGCAGTGCGGGCATCCGCGACCCCAGAACAGCACCAGTTCGACGGGGTCCTGCTCGGCTGATTCGGCGCGCACCCAGCTCGGCGGGCCGGTGACGAACGCACGGGAGATGACCGCGGCGACCACGGCCAGCACCAGCCTCCGTCCGGTTCGTGCACCCGTGCCCGGGTGACGCCAGGCGCGGACGATCGAGGCCGGCAGCAGGCCGATGCGCGGCACCCGGCCGATGGCGGCCAGCGCCGGGATCTGCACGGCGGCCTGCAGCACCCCACCCACCATCACACCCACTGCCAGCGCATAGACCGGCTCGATGCCCTGCGCCTTGAAGTAAGGTGCACCCCACCAGGCCGCAGCGATGACCGACAGATTCAGCAGGACCGGCGTCACCGCGGGCACGGCGAAGCGTTTCCAGGTGTTCAGGATGCCCGCGGCCAGGGCCACCATCGACATGAAGCCGATGTACGGGAACATCAGCCGGGTCATCCACACCGCCGAATCGAAGGCTTCCAGGCCCGAGCCCATGGCCCAGACCAGGGCGGGCGCCGCCGCCACGCCCACCACGCAGGTCAGCAGCAGGGCCCAGGACAGCAGCGTGGCGACAGCATCGATGAGATCTCCGGTGGCGTCGTCACCGTCCCGGGCGCGCGTGGCTGCCATCGAGGCTGCTGCTGGTTGCGAGGGCAGCAGCTCCGCGGCTCTGCCGTCGCAGCTCCAGCTGGCAGGGTGGGCCTCCGCGCTGGCCGGGGCCGGGGCGTCGTCCCTGGAGGACACGTCGCACTCGCAGCT
>JAULVH010000085.1:0-1164 GCA_032111105.1 Burkholderiaceae bacterium
TCTTTGCTTCCAAAGCGCATACCGTTGTTCGGTCGTCCAGCCTCGTGCCGGGTAATGATCCAACTTTGCTATTTACCAATTCCGGTATGGTGCAATTCAAGGATGTTTTTCTTGGAGCAGACAAACGCGATTACGTCAGAGCCGCTTCGGTTCAGCGCTGTTTGCGTGCGGGCGGCAAGCATAACGACCTCGAGAATGTGGGTTACACCGCGCGCCACCATACATTTTTTGAGATGTTGGGTAACTGGTCATTTGGCGATTATTTCAAACGCGATTCATTAATCTGGGCGTTCGAGCTGCTAACCAAAGTTTATGGACTGCCTGCAGAAAAACTTTGGGCAACCGTCTATCACACCGATGATGAGGCCTATGATATTTGGGTTAAGGACATAGGTCTGCCACCTGAGCGAGTTATTCGCATAGGCGACAACAAAGGCGCTCCCTTTGCATCAGATAATTTTTGGCAGATGGCCGATACCGGGCCATGCGGTCCGTGTTCAGAAATTTTCTTTGATCACGGCCCCGATATCTGGGGTGGACCACCCGGAAGTCCTGAGGAGGATGGTGATCGCTACATAGAGATTTGGAATAATGTGTTCATGCAGTTCGATCGTCAAATCGATCCTGCCACAGGTGTAGCCACACTCACTCCACTGCCTGCACCATGCGTTGATACCGGTATGGGATTGGAGCGCTTAGCCGCCATTCTTCAGCATGTTCATAGTAATTATGAGATCGATCTTTTCCAGCGATTGATTACGGCCGCTGCGCGCGAAACGGGCGCCAAAGATCTAAGCAACAATTCATTACGCGTCATCGCTGATCACATACGTGCCTGTGCATTTTTGGTGGTCGATGGTGTGGTGCCAGGCAGCGAGGGACGTGCGTATGTATTGCGCAGAATTATTCGGCGCGCTCAGCGACACGGCAACAAACTAGGTCAGAAAAAACCATTCTTTTATAAATTAATTCCTGATCTCGTCGCTGAAATGGGCGTGGCCTATCCCGAGTTAGCCGAAGCCGCTGACCGTGTAGCCAAAGTGCTCAAGCAAGAAGAAGAACGTTTTGGTGAAACGCTAGAAAACGGCATGAAAATTCTCGAAGCCGCTCTTGCAAATGAAGGCAATTGAAGTCGAAGCAGGTTGTGCGGACGATGTCTTGAAC
>JAULVH010000085.1:1174-6294 GCA_032111105.1 Burkholderiaceae bacterium
CGACTCGATGGTAAAACCGCCTTTGCCTTGTACGACACCTATGGTTTTCCATTAGATCTGACAGCAGATATTTGTCGCGAGCGGGATGTCGCTTTGGATGAGCCCGGTTTTCATGAAGCGATGGAAAAACAAAAATCTACTGCGCGCGCAGCAGGTAAGTTTGAAATGGCCACAGCGATAGACTACTCAGGCCCGAAAACACGCTTCACTGGCTACGATACGCTGACTGACACGGCAAAAATAATCGCCTTGTATGTTGATGGTATATCGGTAAATCATATCGCTGCAGGTCAAGAAGCGACCATCGTGTTGGATCGCTCACCGTTCTATGCAGAGTCAGGCGGTCAATCAGGAGACGTGGGCTTGATTGAATCAGCGAATGCTTCGTTTGCTGTTGGCGATACTCAAAAAGTGCAGCTCGATGTGTTTGGTCATCATGGCAAACTCGCTACAGGCAAACTCACAGTGGGTGATGCCATCAACGCCACAGTCAATGCAAACGTGCGCTCATCCGTTATGCGTAACCATTCAGCGACTCATTTAATGCACAAGGCCTTGCGCATGGTGTTGGGTGGCCACGTAATGCAAAAAGGTTCATTGGTTGATCCTGATAAAACGCGTTTCGATTTTAGTCATAACGCGCCTTTGACTGCAGATGAGATACGCCGGGTTGAAGCATTGGTTAACCACGAAATTTTGCATAACGACGCCACCAATGCGGAATTGATGGCTTATGACGATGCGATCAAAGCCGGTGCCATGGCATTGTTTGGCGAGAAGTATGGCGATCAGGTGCGTGTATTGGGCATCGGTAGCTCCACCGAATTATGTGGTGGCACACACGTAACCCGCACTGGCGATATTGGCTTATTTAAAATTGTTTCTGAAGGCGGTGTTGCCGCTGGTATTCGACGCGTTGAAGCGGTCACGGGTGAGCATGCCTTAGCGTTAGTTCAATCGCTCGCTGCACGCGTTAACGACGCGGCCGCTGCACTCAAAGTACAGCCAGAAGAAATCACGCAGCGTATCTCGCAGGTACAAGAGCAGGTGAAGTCACTCGAAAAAGAATTAGCTTCGCTCAAAGCAAAAATGGCCTCAGGGCAGGGCGATGATTTGCTGGCGCAAGCGGTCGATATTCATGGCATTAAAGTTCTTGCAGTAGCGCTGGAAGACGCTGATGTAAATACCCTGCGCGCCGTAATGGACAAGATGAAAGACAAGTTAAAGACAGCAGCTATCGTGCTTGCATCAGTAAGTGACGGTAAGGTGACTCTGATTGCTGGTGTGACGGCTGATGCGACATCCAAAGTGAAAGCGGGTGACCTGGTTAACTTTGTCGCTCAACAAGTGGGCGGTAAAGGCGGTGGTCGTGCGGACATGGCGCAAGCGGGTGGTACCGATCCTACGGGATTGCCAAAAGCTTTGGCGTCCGTTGGATCATGGGTAAGCGAGCGTTTAGGCTAAGACGTTAAAAATAAAAAATAAATATGGACTATAACTATTGCCCTCTGTGCGCCACTGAACTGGTGATGCGTCATGACAGTGAGTCGGGTGCGGACGGTGATAAAGCCCGCATGGCTTGCCCGACCGGCCATTGGACGCATTGGGATAATCCTGTTCCCGTACTGGCTGCGCTGGTTGAAGTGCAAGGCAAGATTTTGTTAGCTCGCAATGCAGCCTGGGGCCCACGTAATTTTGCGTTGATAACCGGTTTTATGGAGCGCGGCGAAACGCCGGAGCAGGGTATAGCGCGCGAGCTTTTGGAAGAAACTAGTTTGGCGGCGAGTAAAGTTGAGTTAATCGGCGTGTATGAATTTTTGCGCAAAAACGAACTGATCATTGCGTATCACGTGCAGGCCGAAGGGGAGATATGTCTTTCGCCCGAACTTGTGGAATACCGCTTGATCTCGCCTGAAAAACTCAAACCCTGGCGTGCCGGGACGGGTTATGCCATGGCAGACTGGATGCGCGCCCGGGGTTTGGAGCCTGAATTCATCGATTGGGGCCAAGAGGCACCAAGCAACGATTAGCAACGACTAGTAACGACTAATCATTCCCATATTAGATTTTTACATTTAGCCTGATGCGTCAGTGGATACCGCGAGTTGAGCGCGCCCTGTTTGATATAAGTGCTTATGCAGAGGATGAGAAATGGAATTTCAAAAAGATGTGGATGCGCGCGGCATGAAGTGCCCGTTGCCAATATTGAAAGCAAAAAAAGCCCTGAACGATATGCAGACGGGTGAAATTTTGCGGGTATTGGCGACAGATCCCGGCTCAGTCAGGGATTTCAGCGCGTTTTCCCGTCAAACTGGTAACGAGTTGCTATCGCATGCAGAACAGAACGCTGAATATACATTTTTCCTGCGCAGGAAATAAACGAACGACCGTGCGTGATTTTTGCGCGCCTTTGCGTTATTCCCTATAATTCGAGTTTACGTTAACGTCAATCTGGCTTAACCGGTTTATCTGGTCGGGTCAGGCATTTCAATCCATCCCAAGGACAGTCATGAAGGTACTGGTACCCGTCAAACGCGTGGTCGACTACAACGTTAAGGTCCGCGTTAAATCCGATAGCAGCGGTGTGGATATCGCTAATGTCAAAATGTCGATGAATCCCTTCGATGAAATTGCTGTTGAAGAAGCCATGCGGCTCAAAGAAGGTGGTAATGCCACTGAAGTGATCGCCGTGTCATGCGGCGTGACTCAATGCCAAGAGACATTACGCACCGCTATGGCCATTGGCGCTGATCGCGCTATTTTGGTTGAAACCGATGTCGATCTTCAACCCTTAGCGGTGGCCAAGTTGCTTAAAGCAGTGGCTGATAAAGAGCAGCCGCAACTCATCATTTTGGGTAAACAAGCCATTGATGACGATTGCAACCAAACAGGCCAGATGCTCGCTGCGTTGTTAGGCTGGCCGCAGGCGACCTTTGCTTCCAAAGTGACTGTCGAGGGCGACAAAGTGATGGTTATGCGCGAAGTCGATGGCGGTCTTGAAACACTGGCTTTGAATCTGCCAGCCATCGTTACGACCGATTTGCGCCTGAACGAGCCACGATACGTGACTTTGCCCAACATCATGAAGGCCAAGAAAAAAACACTCGACGTGATTAAGCCCGATGAACTCGGTGTCGATGTCACACCACGTCTTAAAACACTCAAAGTTTCCGAGCCACCGAAACGATCAGCGGGTGTGATGGTGCCGGATGTAGCAACCTTGGTTGCCAAGCTCAAGAACGAAGCAAAAGTCATTTGAATAACAAGGACATAACGTCATGACCGCACTCGTCATTGCAGAACACGATAACGCCTCGCTTAAAGCGAGCACTCTCAACACCGTAACAGCTGCAGCTCAATGCAGTAATGAAGTTCATATCTTGATCGCGGGTCATGGCTGCGCTGCAGCTGCGGCAGCAGCAGCTCAGATCGCAGGCGTCACCAAAGTGTTAATCGCCGATGGCGAACAATTTGCGAATGGCCTTGCTGAAAATATTGCTGAGCAAGCGCTGGCATTAGCACCTGGCTACACGCATGTGCTTGCACCAGCCACAGCCTATGGCAAAAATATACTTCCGCGCGTAGCTGCTCGTTTGGATGTGGGTCAGATATCTGAAATTACCAAAGTTGATGCGCCTGATACGTTCGAGCGTCCGATTTATGCAGGCAATGCGATAGCAACCGTTCAATCACTGGACGCAATTAAAGTCATCACAGTTCGTACTACGGGTTTTGATGCTGCAGCCACGGGTGGTGCAGCGACAGTTGAAAATATTACGGCAGTTGCTGACTCAGGAAAGTCCACTTTCGTGTCGCGTGAATTAGCTAAATCTGATCGACCAGAACTGACAGCAGCAAAAATTATTGTGTCGGGTGGTCGCGGTATGGGATCAGGCGAAAACTTTAAAATTCTCGAGCCGCTCGCAGATAAATTAGGTGCGGCCATGGGCGCATCACGAGCCGCTGTCGATGCGGGTTATGTACCCAACGATTGGCAGGTAGGACAAACCGGTAAAATCGTCGCCCCGCAGTTGTACATAGCGGTCGGTATTTCTGGCGCCATCCAACATTTGGCCGGCATGAAAGACTCCAAGACCATAGTCGCTATCAACAAGGATCCGGAAGCGCCTATATTTAGCGTAGCTGATTACGGATTGGTGGGCGATTTGTTTGAAATCATACCGTCACTGATGCAAGAACTCGGATAAAAAATTTAATTCCCTACACAGTTAGCAGCATCTTCAGGAGTTCGCATGAGCTACGTCGCCCCTTTGAAAGACATCTTGTTCGTTATGAACGAACTGGCAGGGCTAGAGGCTATTAGCCAATTGCCTGGCTGTGAAGATGCAACGCCTGAAACAGCAGAGGCTGTGCTGGAAGAAAATGCAAAATTTTGTACCGAAGTTGTTGCGCCTCTTAACTGGGCCGGCGATTGTGAGCCCAGTAGCTGGAATGCCGGCGAGGTAACCACCACGCCTGGATTCAAAGAAGCGTTCAAAGCATTTGGACAAGCAGGTTGGCAGGGTGTGCAACATCCTGTTCAGTACGGTGGGCAGGGCTTGCCTAAGCTGTTAGCTGCGCCTTGTATAGAAATGTTGAACTCGGCCAGTCTGTCATTCGCGTTGTGTCCTTTGCTGACCGACGGTGCGATTGAAGCCTTGATGACAGCCGGCACCGATGCGCAAAAAGACTTGTATCTTGAAAAGCTAATTTCAGGTCAATGGACAGGCACCATGAATCTGACCGAACCTCAGGCAGGTTCAGATTTGTCATTGGTGCGTTCGCGCGCACTGCCTCAGTCAGACAGCACGTACAAAATCTTCGGTACCAAAATTTATATCACCTATGGTGATCATGATATGGCCGAGAACATCATCCACCTCGTTCTTGCGCGCACACCGGATGCGCCTGAAGGTGTGAAAGGTATTTCTCTCTTCATCGTGCCAAAAATTCTGGTTAACGCCGATGGCAGCTTAGGCGATAGAAATGATGTGCAGTGCGTATCGATAGAACACAAGCTGGGTATCAAGGCGAGTCCTACAGCGGTTTTGCAATACGGCGATCACGGTGGCGCGACAGGTTATTTAGTTGGACAAGAAAATCGTGGTTTAGAGTACATG
>JAULVH010000086.1:0-3985 GCA_032111105.1 Burkholderiaceae bacterium
CCAAAATCAAGGACTGGCGACGCATCCACACACGCTACGATCGCTGTGCGCATGCCTTCATGTCAGCCATCTGCATCGCCGCAACCGTCATCTTCTGGCTCAATCCATGAGTCCTCACCCTAATAGCCAACGATAGCTAAATTCAGATTTCATTGAATATTTCACTGCTCTTATTTCAAATTTTAACTAAATTTGAAGTGTTTAGGTCTACCTGAGCCTATCTCATAAATTATCGGGGTGCTTATGGCGAAGATTTTAGTCGCAGACGACAACGAGATATTCCGGCGGGTTGTTGGTGTGCATATGGCCGCGGCGGGGCATCGCATTATTGAGGCTGCGACAGGTAAGGCAGCAATTTTAGCTATCCAGGATCAAGCACCGGAGCTTGTATTGCTCGATTATATGATGCCTGAAGGCGATGGACCAACCGTTCTGCGCCATGTGCGCCGAAGCGGATCGGGGTCTTCTGTACCGATTATAATGTTGACAGCACGTTGCAGCGGCGAAGACAAAGTTCGCGCTTTTGAAGACGGTGCCGACGACTATGTCGTGAAGCCATTTCACGCAGGAGAATTATTTCACCGCGTGAAGAAGCTGTTGAGCCAAAGCCGTGCATAAAATGTGGAAGTTGTTAAATCTATCAGTTCTCATAGCTATTGGCTTTCCCACCGCTGGAAATGCCTTCAGCTGTAATCAAAGCAATAAGAACGACCTGATTGTTAGAGCTGATGCAGGCACAAGCGACGCCTCAGGCACCAAATCTTGGAACGAATACAGCGTCGCAATATCTAAAAATTACTCGGATTGCCGTTATAATTTCACAGCGCGCTATGAAGCCTATGATAGGTTCGGCATTTCAAATAAAGGGTTTGGTCTGGAAGTAATATCCACCACGGCCGACAATGGCTATTGGCGCCTCGCGACCGTGATTGGACCAGACGCTGTATTCAGGCCGAAATGGGCGGCGGAACTTGAACGTGGCAAGCCTTTTAAGTTTGAAGATGGACCATTTGCCGCAATTGTTGGATCTGCATCTGTAAAGCTCGCTGAATATGATGCGACAAAACTTGTTGCGGTTGGTTTGGCAGGTGAGTTTTATCCACGTGGATTGAACGCATGGGCAACTGGCCGGGTAACCCAGACAATAACTGATAAGGCTACTTTGCCCGCAGCGTTCATGGTTCGTTTTGACGTGCCTTTGACCGATACCACCCGCGTTTTCACGCTACGCGCTACCGGCTATGAAGCCAATTTGACCGTGCTTGAGCGTGTCAATACTATTGCAATTGGCGTTCAAACCCAAATCAGCAGTCAGTTGAATCTAGTTGCATCAATCGCCGAAGACGAGCGCTCAATTGGTCCCAAACGCCGTACAACTGCCATTAGCCTTGCACGAGCTTTCTAGTGCGCGACTTTGCGATCACGATGTTGGCGACGGGATTCGGTCTTGCACTGCTTGGGCTTTGCCTCGTGCTATTGGCTGCTGCACGACGTCCTATCCTTATGAGACGCCAATGCGCTCAACAAGCGCGAGAAGAGGTCTTGTTGTCGCGCATCCTAAGTGCGGTGGACGAAACAAATGCCGGGCCGCGTAGCGTTTCGAATTGGTCAAGCGATAAAAGGCTTGTTGCGCGCGTCCTTTATAAGGCTTTGGAGTGCGTTAGCTCTGAAACCGCTTCAAACTTGATTCGTTGTGCGCAAAACAACAATGTCGAATATGGTTTAGTTCGATTGGCGCGCTCAAAATACAGCCAAGATCGCTATATCGCGGCGAAGCTGCTCGTGCATTTTCCGAAGTTAAGGGCTATCCTAGTTCGTACTGCAAAGAGCGATCCTAATATCGCCGTGCGCGCCCATGCTCTCATATCGCTCGCACAATTGGGTTATCGGCCGGCACCACGTGTTTGGTCCGGCTGGATAAAACTCGGCAAAAGTCAGCCAAATCCTGCCCTGAAGCTCGTGCTAGGGGAGCTTGGATTGGTCTCGGACCGTGCTCTTTGTGCTGCAGCACGATTTGCTGGCGCACCTGTTGATGTGCGCATTTGGGCAATTGGTGCGCTTTTCAAGCGGAACCCTGATCATGGTTATCGCTTTATACGCCGATTGATCGCAGACGATGTTATCCCGACCGAGATTGTTAGCGAAGTTATAAAGTTTATAGATGATCCATTGTTTGTAACCCAACTTCACGTGATCTTGGGCGATTCACCTGATTGGCGTGTTCGAGAGGCTTTGTGTCATGCTGCACTGCGTACATATGCCTTCATTCTAATGCCGCAAATGACCAAGCTGGCCAGTGATCAAGACTGGCGCGTTCGCTCTTCAGCACTTGCCGCAATGAAACGACTTGGAGGCTTTGATAACGTGCAGATGCCTGCGACTATGCGCGCGGTTCAAATGTCTGCTTACCGCTCTGCTAGGGAAGCCCTACCGGTTTCCTTGGCTTCATGATGGATATTGGTTTATCTGTCATGGAGATGATTGGCCTCGCCGTCCTTGTTTGCGGGGCCGGTATCGCGATCATCAATATGCTGCAACTCGTCACCGCATTTTGGACTTTGTCGCGTCGCTCCCCACCCTTGACCAGCCAAGAGAATTGGCAGCGCTTTTCTGATTTTGCCCCGACTATCAGCTTGATCGTTCCAGCCTATAATGAGGCAGAAACAATTGTTTCAAGCGTCGGGGCATTGCTCGCTATCGAGTATCCCGACTTTGAAGTCATCGTTGTTAATGATGGCTCCAAAGATGACACGATTGCGCGCTTGGTTGATGCCTTTGACCTTGAAGCAGCACCCATCCCCGAACAGGGGAGCTTGCGGCACAAAATCCTTACAAACGCATTCTCCAGCCCAACCTTTATGCGTCTGCTCGTTCTGGACAAAGTGAATGGCGGCAAGGCTGACGCTTTAAATGCGGGGATTAACTTGGCGCGCGGCAAATTTGTCTGTGTAATTGACGCCGATTCAATACTCGACCGCGACGCACTGTTACGCGCAAGCCGCAGCTTTATTGAACACCCCGGCGAAGTTGTTGCCATAGGCGGTTCCATTCGTCTGACTAATGGTTGCAACATCAGCGCAAGCGATATCTTAGAAATTGCACCGCCGCTCAAATACCTGCCTCTCATGCAGACCTTGGAGTATCTGCGGACATTTCATCTATCGCGCACCGCGATGAGTGCCGCAGGTGCCCTGACCCTTATCTCAGGCGCGTTTGGCCTTTTTTCGAAAGATTTGCTGCTCGCGATTGGCGGCTATACCCATGATACCGTAGGCGAAGACTATGAGCTTGGGATGCGATTACATCGGCACCTGCGCGATACCGGGCAACATAAGGCTAAGATTATTTATCTGCCCGACGCAGTCTGCTGGACCCAGGCCCCGGAGAGCTTCGCAGTGTTGGGCCGTCAAAGATCGCGATGGCAACGCGGTGCTATGGAAACACTTTGGCGTCATCGAGATATGATTGCGAACCCACGCTATGGCCGCATTGCCGCGCTTTCCATGTTTGAGGCTGTGTTGACGGATATTCTGACGCCAATCACCGAATTTATGGGCTTTATTCTAATCCCTATTTTTATTTTGATCGGTGCATTAAGCCCCGATTACTTTATCGCTTTCGTCAGTATTTCGGTTGGATTAGGTATCGCGCAGAGCACGGGCGCAATTTTAGTAGAAGAAATGCGCTTTCGCCGATTTCCTAAGACCGAGCACATTTTGGTGCTTCTCTTAGCAGCGATCATTGAGAACTTTGGCTACCGACAATTGTGTAGCTGGTGGCGCATTAAGGGCTTCATAGAGTTTCTTCAAGGCAAGAAACAATGGGGAACCATGACCCGTCAAAAACTCTCAACTTAGCTTCAGATTGTTTCTTTAGGGCTCACCTAAATCGCCTTTCATTGATCAAACTCCACGACGGCCGTTGCGTAGGCGGAGCCTTCAGCAAAGGCGTGTGTGGACGCCCTAGTTTTTGCAAGTGCTTTTTC